>JBIJCS010000028.1:0-16823 GCA_044344575.1 Pirellula sp.
CGCAGAAGTCACCATCATGGGACTAGCAACCGATTACTGCGTTCTTTACTCCGCACTTGATGCCATACGCGAAGGCTTTGCAACAACCGTTCTCATCGACGGATGCCGCGGAGTCGGGCTTGCAAAAACAGACATCGACCGTGCTTGGAACACCATGCGGCAATCTGGCGTCAGGTGCATCGCAAGCGAACGAGTTTTATTTCCGCGATCTTAAATGCTCATTGCGTCTGCGTTTTTAAATCATCTTGCGGAAAACAGGATCTGCAAGCGTACCCGTACTATCCGAGAACTGCTCCTGCTCGATTCCCATGGATCTTAGAATGCTCAGATAGAGGTTACTCATACGGTTCTCACCCGCTCGCCAGTACTGTCCATGCTTGAGCCCCATGCTTGAACCACCCGCTAACAAGGTAGGCAGATTCCTGGGCCAGTGCGTAGTGCTTGCACCGCTACCATAAAGAACGATCGTGTTATCGAACACACTTCCTTCACGATCCTTGAATTGCTGCAGCTTGCGGAAAAAGTGTGCAAGTTGCTCGCTGAGGAACAAGTCATACTTTGCGAACTCCAACTGACCATCTTTGTCCCCCGCATGGGAAAGATTATGGTGCGTTCGCGTCAAACCTAATTTCAAAGGAAATGTATCGCTGATTCCCATTCCATCTTCCCGGTTGAGCATGAACGCCACAGATCGCGTGATGTCTGCATCGAAAGCTAGCGCGATCAAATCAAACATATTGCGATAATACTCGCTCGGCTCCCCCTCGGGTGTGGCATCAAGATTTAAACCCGAATGATCCTGTGGCTTCAAGGGGATATCAATCCACTTTTCCGATGCGATTAGTCGAGATTCGATTTCGTTCAAGGAGGCCAAATATTGATCCATTCGATCGCGATCGGAACGCCCTAGTTGATGCTGAAACGCATTCGCGCTTTCCAAGACGGCATCCACTAACTTCAAACGACCTTGGAGTGATCTCCTTTGCGATTCAAGCGAATTGCGATCCACTCGAAACAAACGATCAAACACACGACGAGGATGGCTTTCCGCCGGAATCGGCCTCCCCTGAAGATCATAGGAAATGGTTCCGGTGCGAGAAAGGAATCCCACACCCGCATCAATTGAAAGTACCAACGAAGGTTGCCGGCAGTGTTGCTTGGTGTGCTGAGCAATTAACTGGTCCAATCCGACAGAATTATATGTCCCGGGCTTGGGACTGTGCAAAGGAGCACCTGTAAGCCACATGTCAGAGCAGACGTGAGGATCAGCTTTCGTTCCATTTTCATGATAGAGACCACCGAAGAAACTGACATCGTCATGAAAAGCCTCCAACGGAGCGGTCGATTTTCCAAATACATATTTTCCGTCCACTTCCCGCGTTGGAAACCAACTCCATTCATCGATTCCATGCTCAGGTTTCGGAAGCGACATGCCATTTGCAGTGTACAACGCACAGAACCGCTTCGGTGGATTGTCCGTGACCACCCGCCCCATCGCCTCTAACGCCGGTAACGCTAACGCCGTACCAGCGAGACCTTGGAGAACGGCGCGACGGTTCAAACGCAAGCTTGATACACTTTGAGTCGATGAAGTTACAGTCATGTCCGGGTGGGTCTTGGTTGGTGGGAAGGTTGTCGCCACAAACAATTGGGATTTGCCATCATCGCCCAACAAGTTGCGTCAGTGCCTTGATCAACACCAACCCCATCTCGCCAGACGAAATCGCCTTAGGTTTCACAACGCTTACTTTTCAAGAAACATCTTGCTACGAATGACCCAACGCACGATGTCGCCGAGCCGGTAACGGGATTCTTTCAAGTGCGCGATATTCTCCCGCAATCCTGTCGATTCATTGTAAGTTAATCGGCGACCACACGCATAGGTCGCTAGGTGTTTTGTGATACTTTGGGCGAATTGATCGATTCTAGAATCTAACAAATGCTTCCGGAAAGCTTCGAAATTCTCGACATACACGCCAGAAGAGAGCGAATCGAGAGGAGGAAGCGTTGAACTGTTGTCCTGCGCCCCCATTTGGAACCTTCCGGACGCATCGAACGCCTCAAAAGGTAACCCCCAAGGATCAATCCCCGCATGGCAATTGGCACATCCAGGAACACTTCGATGTCGCTCTAGTTTTTCTCTTAGCGTGAGTTGGGTCAAATCTTCTAGCTTGGGAACATTCGGAGGTGGATCCTCTGGAGGTGCATCAATCATCTTCCTTGCAAACCATGCTCCCCGTTTCACAGGATTTGCCTCACGTCCATCCGAAAGACCTATCATCATTCCGGCTTGACCTAAAATCCCCCCAAGCCCCTGCCGTTCGTGTTTGATAGGAATAAAATCAAATCCAGATTCAATGCGATCACCCAATCCGTAATACGAAGCCACCGGCTCGTTGACTACCACTTCATCCGATGCAATCAACTCTTCGATCGAACGATTTTCTTTGAGCAGTCGATAGAACGTATGGATTGGCTCAAGCCTAAGAAATTGCCTAGCCTCCTTGGTGAGGTACGGAAACTTCTTACGATCTACCTCAACCGTGTCGAGTTTGTGCAAACCTAGCCACTGCGAAACAAATGTTTCCACGAAATGAAAAGACTTCGGATCTGAAATCATCCTTTCGATCTGTGCATCAAGGTTTTCAAATAACGTGCCGTTCTTCGCAAGCGTCATAAGTTCTTCGTCCGGCGGGCCATCCCAAAGAAAATACGATAACTTTGAAGCGAGTTCCCACGAATCCATCAGCTCAGGTTCCGGTGAGTCGCTCGACTCGCTGATGTAAAGAAATTGAGGCGAGACCAAAATGAAACACAAAGTCTCAGAAACGCTGCTTCTTATATCTGCAGTTGCGTCATACTGCTGCTGCCAAAACTGCTGTAACTTCGATGTTTCCACCTCGGTCAATGGCCGCCGAAACGCACGTCGAGCAAACTCACTCAAAATCCGCATCGCGTATCGGGAGTCCGTTTCGCTCTCCAACTTATCAGGAAAAATTGAACGATGAGTTTGCGGAGGCCACTGCGTGTAATAAGGCCCCTCAAACTCAATGGAGTGGAGCACCAAACGTGGAGTCGGTCGGCCATCTGTAAATTCATGACGCACACCGATTTCGCGAATCCCCGCGAGATAATTCACATTGTCCGTCTCAACGTCTGGACTTGGAAAATTCTCGATCGCACCCTCGAACACATATTCTTGCGGCGCCGATTGCGTTACCACTGCAGCACTTCCCACCTGGCTCAGCGTACTGCCGCAGTCTCGACGCAAGCCAATGTGAACGCCTAGTTTTGGGCTACGAGCCTCGAATCTGATGAACTCCTGGAGCCATTCCTTGCGTTGCTTCTCAACCGCGTCCGGCAAGACCAACCCCGTGTCGGTAGTTCCACTCTTATCGAGCCTTCGTAAGACAACCTTCTCAACCGCGGCGGAATCCTTGAAACGCGCCGACAATCTCAACAACCCTGCATCCAATCGAATCAATGCAAATACTGGCGATTGCAGCACTGACGTCAATATCACTGCTGGGCGATTCGAATGAGTCACCTCTACCGTCAACTCCGATTTCTTTGGGTCGCTCGGAGTTGGGCCAGCGGCGTAAACCTCCACCGCATAAACTCCAGAATCTTCGATCGCAATTTCGGTTACAGACGATAAGTCAGCACTGGTGCTAACGCTAGGAAGTGGATCGAACGAAAAAGAACTGCTCGGAGGCGTGACCAACAGCGCATCATTTACTTTCGATGCTTTGACTCGGATCTGAAAAGGACCCCGATCAGGTAACTCACGCAGTGAAATCTTGAAATTTGCATGCGGTCCATAGGTGCTTGATTCCCCAAAAATCTCCGGACTGGGAATCGCGGGCCGCAACGCTAATCCATCCCCAAAAAGTTCATACGCTCTACCGATTGGATAGCCCTCAGAGCCGCGCATACAAGCAAACACGGCATGATGAATTCCAAGGAATTCTTTCCAACCACGTACAGTGTCGTTCCCTTGATACCCCTCAATAAATCGAAATGCTTTCTGCATTCTCCAAAAATCGTACGGAAATGGCTTGTTACCCTCCAATTCATGCACAACAAAATCTTGATTCGCAAGCAGATGATTGTTCGCTCCGAGAATCAGCGTTTCCTTCGATGGATTCGGATGAATGTCTTTTCCAAACTCCATCCGAAACGCCTGGATCCTAGGTCGCGACTGAGGATCCACAATCGCCGAATCGATAGCCTTGCGAGCAATCTCGAGAAACGTGTCGAGTTGCAAAGGAGTCATCTGCAGTACATCCATCTGATTGGTAAAGCCATCCTTGGATACCCCATCGGGCGGCAAAATCTCCGTTAACTCCGTTTCTATACCAAGAAGTGACTTCAAACTCCGATCGTATTGCCGGACGGTCAAGCGTCTGAGCGCACCGTTCTTCGGAACCGGTCGCGTTCGAGCCTTGTGAATCGCACCATCAACCCACTTCAAAAAGCCCGCTCGCTCCGATTCGCTAGGCTGAAGTGCCTCCTTCGGTGGCATCGACTCATCGGCGACATGCTTGCGAATACCAGTCCAAAGCGGAATCGTAGGGTCGGGCAAAGAAGGCTCGAGAGTATCAAGCCGCACCCCGGCTTCCTGAGATGATTCATTGTGACACTCGTAGCAGTAACGCTTAATCCAAGGTCGCACCTTGGACTCGTACTCCAATAAATCCTGCTCTGCCCCCTCGTCAGGATCCTTGACTTCCTCGACAAACGGAGACTGAGCGTTCGAACGCTGCCCCCATACCCCCAAGAAACCACTCTGTTCGACTGTCACCAGCGAGCAAAAAATCAATACTACCGAAATCAACGCGGCAGCCATCAAAGCACATCGAAGCAAAGGAAGTCGCATCTTTAAGGCAATTATCGTAAGGGCAAATGGGTTACAAGAGTGAGATCCAAAACGGAGTGCATGGTACGGTTGGTGTATCGATTGTTCGCAATAGGGGGAACGTAGGGGCACTCGGAGGGTAACGACAGGTAAATCTTACTAAAAAATCGACTGAATGCCTCAAGTCCCCTGAATCGTAGCCCATATTCCTTCAAGCGTTGACGGAAAGTTCTGTCGATCACAGCGAATTCAACGATTCATCAGCCCCTACGCTATCATGTTGCAGTCGAATCCTTTAGGCGTTCTCCTTACGCATGCCCCCACAAAACGTGTACTCACTTGCCTATGTACCATTCTGATCCTCACCAGTGTGACTGGCTGCGGAGCCTTCCGCGGAATCGAGCAATGGAAATGCGATAACTGGGGAATGTGCCACTTCGCTCCCTCCCGCCCAGGAGTCTATTCTCCGATGGCTGTCCAACCAACCGCAGGATTGCCATGGGGTTACCCGGCTGCGACAGCACCAAACGTTGCTGCCGCCACCCCTTCTGTCTACCCTCAAGGGGCGATGAACACGTCCGTACCGAGCGGAATAACCGTAGGGGCACCCTCCAGCAGTAATTGCGCAACATGCAATAATTAACCCTAGCATGTGGCCCAAAATCTATCCGTAGCCCGCGCTCTGAGGCTCAAGAAAACAGCCTCTTGCGAAGATGCCCGAATCTAAGCCTCCTTCGAAATGGCTTGCACTGTAGCAAAATGAGACAATCGGCTCTACAATTCTGGAATTACTAGTCCAGTTCAGCCTTCAGTACAGCCTCACATGTCGAGTTATCTTCAAGTTATTCGCGGCGCGGATTTAAATGCGAAACTACCCCTCAACCGGCACATTGACTCGCTTATCGGACGCGATTCCGAATGCCAAGTTCATATCAACGACCCATTGTGTTCTCGAGTCCATGCACGTATCACTTTCGCGGACGGTCAATGGACTGTGCACGACGCAGGATCCCGAAATGGCACATCCGTCAATGGATCAAAGACCAATCAAGCTGTTTTGGCAGATGGAGACAAAATCAGGTTGGGTGGTACAGAATTCCTTTTTGTCGACGAATCGGGAACCGACGAGCCGACGGTAGAAGTCCTCAATCACTCCCAAGACTTGATGCCAGAATCGGGCTCCGAAGACTTGCCTTTCGGATCTGATGTTGGGATGACCGCATTCCGCACTTTAAAGAATTCGGGACGTACAGAAGACATTTCCGACCTGCACCAACTCTCGATGAACTGCTTGTCGATGTCGCGTCCGGAAGAAATTGCCAAAATCGCCGGTGAATTATTGAGATCCAAAACACAAGCAACGACGGTTGCTTTCTTAGTTGCCAACGAATACGGACTTCTCGACGTGACCTTTCAGTCACCAAACAAAACCAAAGAAAAATTACTGCTAAGCGACAAACTCACCGAATTGGTTTGCAAACACGGAAAAGCAGTATGGATGCAACGAGAAACCCCGGGCAGTAAAGATGGTGCACTGCGTCACTTCGCCGATGCGATCTGCGTACCCCTACTCGAAGAGAGAAAAACCATAGGCGCGATTCATCTCTACCGCGACAAAGATATATTCCCCCCACATGCATTCGACTTCGCCGTTGCTGCTTCAAGTATTCTTTCTGCAACAATGATCAGAGTCCGTGAATCGCAGGTACTGAAAATCGATCATGAACGATTGAAAGCTCGAAGTGCCGAATTCGACGAACTGTTGGGACAATGTAACTCGATGCTAGAACTTAAGGACAAGATCACACGGGTCGCCCGCGCTACCGGGTCAATTTTGGTACGTGGGGAAAGTGGTTCCGGAAAGGAACTCGTTGCGCGAGCCGTCCATCGCGCTAGCACGCGAGCGGATCGCCCAATGCTCAGTGTCAATTGCGCAGCCATCCCCTCCGAATTGATGGAAAGTCAACTCTTCGGACACGTCAAAGGGGCTTTTACCGGCGCAGACAAAGATCATGTCGGTTGGTTCGAACAGGCGAACAACAGCACCTTGTTCCTCGATGAAATCGGGGAACTAACTTTAGAAGGCCAAGCGAAGTTGCTCCGCATTCTTGAAGGGCACCCATTCCTTCCTGTCGGTGGACGCAAGGAAATTCGAGTCGATGTCCGCGTGATCGCTGCTACCAATCGCGACCTGAAGGAATTCGTCCAAGAAAAACGCTTCCGAGAAGATCTTTACTACCGTCTGAGTGTTTTCGAATTGCTCGTCCCACCCCTTCGACAGCGGGCCGAAGATATAGACGTACTGGTCAACTATTTTTTTGAACACTTCTCAAAGCTTCACGGTCGACCTCAACTCAAACTCTCTGATGCAGCTCGCGAAAAACTTCTGAACTACTCCTGGCCTGGAAACGTTAGGCAACTCCGCAATGTCATCGACTCCGCTGTGGTTCTTGCCCGGGGAGGCGAAATTCTCGCTGCAGACCTCTCCCTGCACGACGTGTTAGCGGAAGCCCATCTCGATACCTTGAATATCGAACAATGGGAACAACGATTGATTCGAGAAGCATTAAAACGAACGCGCGGTGGAATCCAGGAAGCTACCGAAATGCTAGGAATCTCCCGTGCGACTCTCTACCGCAAACTGGAAACATACAACATCAACCGTGACGACTTTCATTAGTCCATCAAAAAAACTAACGCGACGAACTCCTCAGCACTCACCGCAGCAATAAGCACTCCAGTGATCGCTTCTGTGTCACCGATTTGGTACAGATGTAGCTTGAGTATCTCCTCGCTGTCAAAAACGTTAGCCAACGCATCACGAGCACGATCCGGCTCATCATGGTTTTCCGTAAGCTGCGATGCCGCGAGATTCGTTGCCGGCTCTTCGATTGCTTTTAACTCCTCCAGTATCTTTCCACCGTGCTGCGAAACGCGTTGATAGACCCTAGTCCAAGTCGCTAGCCAATTCTCGGCACCGAAGTTTGCCCAAGCATCCCCTGCAAAGAACTCGTATTTCCCTTTCGCGTAGGACTCCAGTTGCTCATCATTGCACGAGGAAACACCATTCTCAGGATGATCGAACTGGGATTCCTGTTTTGCTTCCGCGCTACTTGCTCCTCCCCGCAAAACGTCCGTAATCGGATCGCAAAAAACCGCCGCTCCAAGCGTGACCTGAGATGGCGCACCGAACAATGACGTTAATTCTTCAAGCGCCGTTTTCAGTACTTCAGAAGCCATTTTCTTTCTCCAAAATACGTGTTCCCTGCAACCTTCGCTGCCAAACTCACATGAAAAACGACAGTGAATGTAGAGCGAGCCGACGTAAGGAGCAAGCCTACTCGAATTCTCGTTTTCAGTTTGCGGCCGGATCGTCTACGATGTCAGGCGACGAGGTCGCAACAATGGGGCGACGAGCCAGTGAAAGACTAAAACTCGGGAAATCATGAGAACACATTGGGACGCAATCATTGTCGGCGGAGGTGCTGCCGGGCTATGGGCCGCCGGAACCGCCGCAGAACGTGGAAAACGCGTTCTTGTGTTAGAAAAGAACAACAAAGCTGGTGTGAAGATCCTCATGTCCGGAGGAACCCGTTGCAATATTACACACCATTGCGATAGCCGCCGTATCGCGGAAGCTTTCGGCAAAAATGGACGTGTCCTGCTATCAGTACTTGAGCGACTCTCTCCTGCAGATGTCGTTCAGAAGTTCGAAGCCGAGGGGGTAGCTACCAAGATTGAATCGACCGGGAAAGTCTTCCCCGTAAGCGATCATGCAATGGACGTCCGTGATGCCCTGGTGCGTCGCTTGGTCCGCCATGGTGCAGAGCTAATAACAGGATGTGCTGTTCGTAACATCGCACCTCTGTGCGACTCAAAAATAACCACCGGAACCGATTCACCGAACTTTCTCGTCCAGGCTCAGCGGCAAGGAGATTCCTTCGAATGGACATGTACCAATGTTCTCATCACTACCGGTGGCCTTAGCTACAGTGGATGTGGTACGACGGGAGACGGATACGCGTGGGTAAAACAAATGGGCCATTCGGTCACTCCCCTGCGCCCCGCTTTAACACCCCTCGTATCCCCAGCAACTTGGGTCCAAGCACTAAGCGGTTTAACGCTAGAGGACATTGCCGTACGGGCAGATGTCTTCGAAAATTCGGGGGGAAACAACACAACTCCGGCACAACATGCCGGCGGCAAAGCAATAAAGCTTGAGCGTCGAGAAGCACGCGGTGGATTCCTCTGGACCCACCAAGGTTGCAGTGGCCCAACCAGCATGAATGTCTCTCGCTGCTTCTCGGACCGCTCACCTCAAGATCGAATGGAACTGGTTCTCGACCTCCTACCCGACACCACTCCCGCAGAGCTTGAAGAATGGATCAAACAAGAAACTCAAGGTAGCAACCGCGCCATCTCAACCGTGCTGAGCCAGCGTATCCCCAAACGACTCGCGATCGCGATTCTAGATTCCGCAGCAAGTGGTCGCGATCCTCATCTTGCTGAACTACCCAAATCAGTACGCCTAAAAATGCTTGAAAGCCTCAAACGATTAATCATTCCCATCTCCGGCACCCTCGGCTATCCAAAAGCAGAAGTCACCTCGGGCGGAGTGCCGGTAGGGGAAGTAAATTTCCAGGATATGCAAAGCCGCAAGCAACCCGGATTGTTCCTCGCAGGAGAAATCCTCGATTTGGACGGCCCAATTGGCGGTTTTAACTTCCAAGCCGCCTGGAGCACCGGCCATACGGCAGGCTTGCATCTGGGGTAAACCCGCTACAATCTTAAGGCAAAATCCAGTACAACATACACAGGCGAAGGAACGTTTTTCGTCTGCCGCTCACGACTCCTCGCATCCAAACCCAATTGTGCTAGAGAACTCAACGCTATGAAGATTGTCTGCAACCGCGAAAAGTTTCTGAATGGTTTTCAAATCGCGACAGCGTTGGTCCCCTCGCGCAGCCCAAAAGATATTCTCAATAATATCAAAATCGAAGCAGTCGATGGAAAAGCGGTCCTCATGGCGACCGACCATGAAGCTGGTGTTCGCTTGGAACTCGATGATGCCGAAATCAAAGCCCCCGGCAAAGCTCTCCTTAGTGTTCAACGTGTCGGAAATATCCTGCGAGAATCCAGCGACGAAACACTAACGTTCGAAACCGCAAATTCTTCCCTCGATATCCACGGGCTTCACTCCGAGTTTCATTTACCCCTCGCAAATCCCGACGAGTTTCCCAACGTCGGACGATTTACCGAAGAAGCCTACTTCGAAATGCCCGCCCCACTGTTCCGCGATATGATTCGCCGAACCGTATTCGCAACCGATACGGAAAGCACCCGTTATCAACTCGGCGGCGTGCTGTTCGAGATCGACGGAGATCAAATCACCACCGTCGCAACCGATGGTCGCCGATTGGCAACCATGCGGGGAACGGGGAAATCCATCAATGGATATCGCAATCAAAATACCTCAACCATTGTTCCCACCAAAACACTGAATATCATCGAAAGATCCATCTCGGATAAAGACCCATTCGTGCAATTCGCCGCACGCGCCAGCGACGTCATGTTTCGCACCGAACGGTGCACGCTTTACTCCCGATTGGTCGAAGGTCGCTATCCAAACTGGAACATGGTTATCCCATCAAGAGAAGGACGCACTCGCGTCGAGGGGATCGCCGGACCATTTTTCGCAGCAGTTCGCCAAGCATCAATCGTTGCGGATCCAGATAGTCGAGGAATCGAATTTACGTTCGGGAACGGTACACTGATCGTTGCAGCCAAAACAGCGGATGTTGGCCAATCTCGAATCGAAATTCCCATCACTTACAATCTCGAGCCGATCAGTATCACCATGGACTACCGCTATGTGCTCGACTTCTTCAAAGTCCTACCACCAGAAAAAGGATTCGCACTCGATATCAAATCCAATACGGAACCAGCACTCTACTCGACCGACGATGACTACCAGTACGTAGTCATGCCCATGTCCCGTTTCTAAGTTTCAATAACCATCGATTGCGTCGCCGTGAAGCGACCTCGACGCTGTTGCCTCGGGTCGCCGAACAGTATCTTTGCAATGCAACTCAGCTTAAGACTACTCAGAATCTCTTTTCGAATAGCCCCGCTCACACTCGGACTGTTATTGCTCGATTACGCACGCGCACAAACCGTCGCAGTCCAACAACAGAACAGCGCAGACTCACGTTCCCCCTTCGGCGATGCACAACTCTCAATCGATATCGAAGGCACTCCATTGACGATGACGACAACGTCAAGACTCAGCGGGGCCATACACTCAATACGCTGGCGAGATGTCGAATTTATCGATAGTCATGACCACGGACGACAACTGCAATCCGCGTTTAGTTTCGACGGTGGGCTCCATGGAGAGTTCTGGGCAGAACGATTCAATCCAACCGAAGCGGGATCGCGCCGCGATGGAACCGGAAACGCATCCTCCAGTCGACTGCTCGCTCTGGAATCAACTCCACTTGAACTGCGAAGCTCAACCCAACTAGCTTTTTGGCTCGCCCCAGGAGAAAAGTCCTTCGGTAGAAACGCCATCAACCAAACCGTTCTTTCTGAATACATCCTCCACAAACGTATTCGCTTAGGTGCGCATCGCGACCCAAGCATCATTGAAATCGATTTAACCCTCGAAGGCCCCAAAAAATCCCCTCACCGTTACGCACAATACGAAGTTCTTACCGGCTATATGCCACCAGACTTTTGCGAATTCTGGGGAGTTGATTTCAAGACACAAAACCTTTTACCCCTGTCCGATGGACCCGGCGAACAATCTCTCCCCGTGGTCTTCTCCACCAAGGATCACCAATTCGCCATGGGAGCAATTGCCACCGGACAACCAAACTGGATAACCGAACCGATCGGCTACGGTCGATTTCGCTTTGAGCAAGAAAAAGTCGTCAAATGGAATGTCGTCATGCGTTACCGTAACGCACCAAGTATCGATCAACCCAAAGCAAGCTTTCAAGTCCTAGTCGTTGTCGGACAACTAGAACACGTCAAATCGACCATCCTCGGATTGCTCGCAGACGCTCAAAAGTAATCCTCCAATTGCCATGCGTTAAAACGCGCACAATCCGCACTCTGCGTATTTTCGGCAACGTCATCGATGAGCTAGTTACGTTTTGCGGGTTATCTAATGATTTCTTGAATTTGCTCGCGAATTGCGAGGTACGTTCCATCGAGGCAAAAAGTGCCTCTACCGAATGTCATCGCTCTCGCACTTTTCTAGCTCTACGATCTCTGTGTACCCCATCATGCGCCGAGCCACGGAAAATCCAGGAGATAGCCCAAGCCCCATGGGCTTTTTCTCATGGTCGTGCGCATGGAGAAAATCATGCCTTCAAATCAGCTGTGTCATGATCATTGCATGCATGCTCTTGAACGGCTGTAAAACACTGACCATACCAGCAATTAACCCAAACGGGGGAACCATCTTCAATGGCCAAACCACTACCCTCGTATCCCCACACGGTCCAGCAAGCGGATACCCCTCGCAAGGCCCAGCATACCAGACTCCCCCTGAACCTAAAAAATGTATGCATGGCGTACCCAATCCAGGTTCAGGCAATCCCGGATCTGGATGTAAACTTTGCGCAGGCGGACATATGGCAGCCAACGACGCTCGCGCTCGTTGCGGAGAACTTCTACTAACACCAACCAAACTCGTTGCACCAGTGGGTGGTGAAGTCATCCTACTCGCCGGAATCTGCGGTAAAGATGGAATGTTAGTTACCGGCGAACCAATCGAATGGATGCTATCCCCAGAAAGTGTAGGACAAATCATCGAAGTAGGCGATGACGCAAAAGGACAGCGTCACCACCTATTCAAGAAGCATGCAGAAACGACCACATCTGGCAAACTGGATGTCGACTTTGCACGCGGAAAAACAAGCCGAGAAGCCGGAAAAATCACACGTGGAACCTCAAAAACCGACGACGATTTACCCATTCGTAAAGGCCAAACTTGGTTGAGTCTCTCAAGCCCAACAGAAGGCGTCAGCAAAGTAACGGTCATGGCACCGGAAAGCGAGGCTTGGGACAAACGCCGACAAACCGCCACGATCTATTGGGTCGACGCAAGATGGGAATTCCCACAACCACAACAGGCAACCAGCGGACAACCAATTACCCTTGTTACCAAAGTTCAACGCGCTGACGGATTGGTTCCAGCGGAAGGATGGCTCGTCCGCTATCGTTCCCTAAATCCAGAAGTCGCCCGATTCCTACCCGAATTCGGCGAAATCTTTGAAAAGAACGTTGATCGCAACGGCAACGCGGTCGTCACATTGGTGAACCAATTGCAACCCAATACCGTTACCAAAGCAAATGCAACCGCTCTGATCGAAGTGGAAGTTGTTCGACCATCTCAGGCAAACGAAAATATGCCCGAACTTCCACTCGGACGAGGTACAGTCCAGGTAACTTGGACGTCTCCCGAACTGAAACTCCAAGTCGCCGGTCCCGAAGTCGCCGTACCCGGTCAACCATTAGCCTACACCGCCACGCTCGAAAACGATGGATTTGCACAAGCGGAAAACGTTGTGCTGACTTTAGCGATTCCCAACGGCATGACGGTACAGAGCACCACACCGCAACCCTCTCGGCAAACAGCTTCAATTATGTCTTGGGATGTGGGTGTATTGGGTCCGAGACAGGCGTTGGACGTACAAGTTATCACTCAAGCAACCGCGGAAATGGACGCTCGCGTCATATTCGAAGCGACAGCTTCTCCTGCAGTAAAAGAAACCGCATTGATCAAAACGCTTGTGCAAAAACCACAAGTTACACTCAGCATCAATGCAGACCCAACGACAACCCAAGTCGGAGTAGGCGACGTGGCGACCTTCAACATGAAAGTTGCCAATACCGGAAACCAAACGATCACGGATTTAATCGTCTTTCTCGAAGCCCCCCCGGGCTTAACGCATGCCCGAGATGGAGCACGCGAAGTCTCGCGAACCATCGCGTACCTAGCACCAGGACAGTCCGTCGACTTGGCCGCTCAATTCCTCGTCGAACGCGAAGGTGACTTGAGCCTAAAAGCCACAATACGCTCCGCGAATCAAATCCTCACAGGCTCGTCCGCTAGCGTTCGAGGACTACCAGGTACCCAAAAAGTGCCTCAAGTCGAGTTAGAGATGCAGCCATCGACCGGGGCCAACCCGATCGCCGTCGGCACGGCAACTTCGGTTCAACTATTCGTTCGCAACACCGGCCCCGTTGCCGTTCGAAATCTTACTATCTCCGTTCAATACGATTCCGCCTTAAATCCATCCGGAGCCTCCGCAGGATTCGAACCAAGTTTCGCGAATCAAACCCTAAGATGGAAGTTACCCGAACTACCCGTTGGGACGACAACAGAATATCAGGTCAATTTCGTCGGTGCTAAACCAACCGCAGATGCACAGGTAGTCGGGATCGTCGAATCGACAGACCGAGCCGTGCGTGCAACGAGAAACGTGGGTATCCCTATCGCTTCCGCTACAGGTACCATGCCAAGCCCTGCAGGCCCACCACCAAATTTCCCAAGTGGTCCTGCACCCGCAACAAACGACGGCATGAATAATCCACCACTGAGCGGTCCAGCGCTAACCCCTAGCACGGACTTGCTCGTTTCCATAGAACCCGTCAGTCGGGCTGCACGCCTGAATGAACAATCCGACTACATCATCACCATTCGAAACAATTCTCAAATCAATCAACAGCAAGTTGAACTTACTCTTGAGGTGCCCGAGGGCCTACAAGTTTCCGATGTGCGCGGACCCACTCAAGGCGGATACCAGTTTGACGAATCAGGCAGACTTCTGAGAATGGAACCGATTCAGACGCTAAGACCAAGCGATCAAGTTTCGTATCGGGTGGTCTTCTTGCATCGTCTGGTCGGGCAAGGAAAACTTGTTGCTAATGCCAAATCGGGTAACGCTCCGAACCCTGTTAGCTCCGCGTCGACCATCGTCACGGTCGGTCCGTCTGAAGGCAACTAAGGCCCGCTTTTCTACAAGCGAACGTCGATCTATACTTGAACCCACCCAGTGGTAGAGTGCCATTCCAGTCGGTACTCTCGTTTGGCACTGACCAATTTGGCACTGACGGATTTTGGCACTGACGGATTTTGCCACCGACGAAAATGTCTCAGGATCAGAGTACAGCCCCATGTGGATTACCAATCGTCAAACCAACAGACGAACTCATCAAACGTATCTAGCAGTAGCCCTCTTCGTCATCGGACTATTCGTCTTCGTTTCTGGATGTGATCAACCAAGAAAAACAATCACCCCCGCCCCAGAATCTGAGGTTTCCAACACCAATAGACAGGTAGACAACGGAGTAAATCTTCTACTCGGCAACCGCCAAACCTATGACAAATGGCTAGAAAAACAACGAGGCAAGATCGTCTTGATCGACTTCTGGGCCACTTGGTGCGCACCTTGTGTTCAGCATTTCCCAGACTCAGTCGCTTGGTATCACAAGTATCGCGATCAAGGATTCACCATACTGACGGTAAGTATGAATGAACCCCAAGAGAAAGACGTTGTCCATGCATTCCTCCAACGACAAAATGCAGTGATGGATAATCTTTTGACCGAATACGGAGCAGGTGGCACCTTTGTCGAAGCATTCGAAATCCCCGGGGAGATTCCTTATTATTTACTCATCGATGAAAACGGGGGAATCCGCTACCGTTTCAGCGGTGAACCTGAAGGCATGAAGGATTGCGAAGGCCTTGATCAGATCCCCATTCGGATCGAAGAGTTGCTACAAAACTTGTCGACCGGGAATCCTACCACAACGAACTAAAGGAATATGCCATGACCGGGAACTCGAGCAACCTCAAATCAACGCTCGTCATTGGCTTGGTACTTACCTCGATCGCCCTTGGAATTCCTTGCCCTAATACCCTTGCTCAGCCTCAAGTACAGCCCCCCCAAGAACCTGCAACGGCAAGACGAACCGTTGAAACTCTATCGCGGACTCCTGAACACATCGATCGCTCCCCCGTCGACCTAGTCATTGGTCCGACGTCGAATAATCCCGAATGGATCGCGACGGTCAACCAAACATCCAATTCCGTCTCTTTAGTCGACCTGAACTCCGCTTCGGTCCTGCACGAACTCCCAGTCGGTGAACATCCAACCGCAATCGCCCTGCATCCGGACGGTGCACAAGTATTTGTTTCCAGCAGCTACGCCGGTACCATACACGCTCTAAAGATCCAAAATGGAAGACTTGAACAAGTCGCTACCTGGGATGCACCCGGTCAACCTACCGGCTTAGCGATCACCCCAGACGGTAATCGCTTGATGGTCGCAATGACAGATCGCGATGCAGTCCACGAATTCGATATCGCACAGGGAAAAATCCTACGAATCATCCCTGTGGGACGATGGCCACGCTCGATGGCAATCTCCAAAGAAGGAGATCGCATGGTGGTTGGCACTAGCGGAGATCGGGGAATTTCTATCGTCGACCTCATCGATGGAAAGACGGTCCATATCGATCGCTTTGTTGGATTGAATATCGGACATATGCAGCTTTCCTCCAACGGACAACACGTTTACTTTCCCTGGATGGTCTATCGACGCAATTCAATCACCGAAGGAAACATTCGACTTGGTTGGGTCATGGCAAGTCGCTTGGGACGCATTGGCTTTTCAGATGATGCACGCAGAGAAGCCATCTCGCTAGATCCACCCCGGCAAGCGGTCGCTGACCCGCATGGAATCTGCTTAACGTCCAATGATTCCCACGTAGTGATGTCTGCTTCAGGGACGCACGAATTACTGGTTCTACGCATTCCCGAACTACCCTTTGAAGATCGCGGCAGTACAGACCATATCCCTCGTGAATTGCTCAATCAACGTGAGGGAATCGCAAGCGAGGAAGACCGATTCTATCGGATCGAAGTCGGTGGACGCCCTTTAGGCATCCG
>JBIJCS010000376.1:0-5030 GCA_044344575.1 Pirellula sp.
CTTCGACAACGATCCATCCGCATTCGGCCCTGCTGACTTGTCGACGAAAATCGTCTTGCCAATCAAATCAATCGCCGTCAAACCATTGGACAACTGGACCAATCGCTCTCCCTTGAGCGTCAAACGAGCGCCGGTGACCGACGCAATCACCCCAAGCTCCGATCGCGAATTGATCGCATTCGCCAAAGCACTCGCCAAGTCAGCCGCCGTGCTGAGCGAATTGTAAATCACCGCCGTGTTCCCAATACCAACGATCGGATCAAGGCTAAATTCAAAACGTCGCACCGTTCCATTCGCGCCGGTGATCGTCACAATCCGCGAATCAATCGACGCGTTTCCACCCGAGTTAAAACGCAACACACGATCTACAGGACGTGTTTCAAACCAGAAGTTATAGATACCGCCAGGTACACCGTCGCCGTCACCGTCGAAGTTCACGGCCAAGTCGTTCGATCCATTGTCGACGTCTTGAATCGAATCCACCCCGTCCGTCTGAGCCCGGAACGTAACACGCAAGTCATACTTGCCCTGCGTACGACCTCCAAAACCAGTTCCAGGAACCGAGGCGTCATACTTGTCGTTGCCCGACGATGAAATCCCAATGTAATAAACACCAGAATCCAAATTCATTCGAATCAACGAGTCCTTACCGAAATAGTCATCGTTCTGGGCAATCAAATCCAAATTGCCACCCGAAAGAATGATCGGGGAATACGTAATGTCCCGGTTCCCTAACTTCGTCGCACGATCACCTCGCAACAAATCAACCTTCACCAATGTTCGCGCCGATGGATCGTTATCCAACGCTCGCAAAAACTCATCCAGCGTCGATTCACTACCAACCGTCGCATTCAAATCGATCGAAATCGCATTCGGGAACGTATTGATGATCGGCTGAGCTCCCACTCCGCGATTGCTGCGCGTGACGAACACCAACAAATTGTTCCCCTGCTTGCCGGGATTGACCGCCGTAAACTTCACGGCAATACCTTCGCCTGCACCCAAGTTCGATACGGCAGTCGCTTGCGTCTGCTTGTACAACGCTAGCCGCGTGTCTAATGGCGAACTACTGATCAATCGCTCCGCAAACGACTCAACAACCAATGCCCCCTGTCGCGATTTGCCATCAGGCCCAAAGTCGATGTCAAAGCGGTACAAATCGATGTCGCTGCCCTCAGGTCGATGCAAGAAATTGGCTCGCAAGACGTCCAAATTCCCCGGGAACACAGGCTCAAAATTGCGATCCGCTGTCGGAGGGAAATTTAAGAACCCTGTATCGAAATTCATCAACTCCGAAGGATCAGCATCCCCAGCGCGCGATAGACCAAGCATCAAACCAATGCTCGCCATCGCGGCACGCGTCAAGTTCTCGCCGTAGTTATCATTCCAAGTATTGTCCGCCGAGAATACTGCCAAACTGTTCTGATAGTTAGGATCGATCCGCACTCCCCAACCACCACTAGCAGCATTCTCAACCGTCAAACCACCACTTGGCAACGCAGAAAGCGCGCCTAATGCCATCGTCAAACCGCTGCTCGGTGTCTCAACAAACTGTACACCTACATACTCCGCCCACAACGAGAACGCCTCGCGAATCCGAGCCTTCTGCTTCTCAGTGATCGCATTCGATTGCGTCTGACCACCTACCGTGCCATAGGAATCTCGGAAGTTGTAGTAGATCGTTCGAATGCCGTTGAAGTTATCTCCGGTGAACTGCGGATTGATGTAATTTTCAAATGCCTCAGGAACATTCCGCATTCCCGGATCGTTATTCGCACCGAGCAAGTCCAATTGATGCACTTCCGACTCAATCTCGGAAGTCAACAACAAACTTGTCAAAGGTACATTCTCAGATCCAATCGTCCCCAAGTTCATCGAAGCGTCAAACGATGAACCCAAGCCTAACACACTGATCGGCGAATAGTTGATCACACGATTGCCCACAATCGCGTTTGCATCACTTCCCGGCTCCAATGCCACCGTCATCAACGGCGATGAAACAGGCGAAACTTGCAACGCATCTACAACCTCAATCGCAGTGGCAGTCGCAGAAGCAATGTCCACCACAATCACGCCACCAACATTCGAAACCGTTGGAGCACCACCAACCAATGAGTTAACAAACGAAACCTGAAGCCCCGATCCAGCCTCACCTAACGACTTCGCCGTGAACCGCAACTTCGCAGCCCCGTTCGTATTCAAATCCGAAATCGCAGTAGCCGATGCTTCCGTACGAACCGGTTGAATCGGTGTCAATTCTCGCGTTCCGACTCGCAATCGGAAACTGGCCGAAGGGATAAACGGACCCGGCAACAAATCAATGTCCGACGAAAAACGCAAAGTCGCTGTGTTCGCGCTGGCGTTGTAAGTCACCCTCTCAGGCTTGAAAGTAATATCATCCGTATTGCGAACCGTGTTCGCCGTGTAGAGCAATTGGTAGAAGTCTGGATTCTCTGCACTGCCCGCTGTCGGCAATCCAAACGCGTCGTTCTCAACAAACAACTTCTCATTGTCAAAATAAACCACAATCGTGTCGCGACGTTGCTCTAAAACGCCCGATGCATTGCGCACGACTGGTTGCGGCACTACCGCAGTTACCTTCGACCCAAGATCAATACGGAACTCAATAGTGTCCTGACGCGTGTTCTTGGCACGAGGCTGGAACAAATCACCATTCGTATTTCGCAGGCCTGTGATGCCTCGCTGGGTATCGTCAAACCCAAAAACTTCTAGCCGATAGTTATCATCAGGCAAGTTCTCCGCAAATCGCAATGTCACTTCATTCTCGTTCGGCCGATCCCCAATGATCACAGCCCCCGGCTGGATGATCACGTCATTGCTCTGGTTCAACACTAAAGGTGAATAAGCAACCGGATCCACTAAACCCAATGCAGTGTCCGCAAAACCACCATTGATCTTTGCCGTCAACTTCTTCGCTACCGGCGAACCCGCCGAATTCATCAAATCGACCAATTGACGTGCTGTAACCGTCGCACCAGAACGCGAATTCAATACCAAACTGATCACGTTGCCAACAATCGACAACTGCGGTGCTCCACCAATACCCAAGTCCGCTCGCGTTACATTGATCTGCAACGCATCCGTCGCATTCTTCGATGTCAACTGAACATCGACCTTGCCGTTCGTACCAAAATCAGTCGAGACACTCGGCAACCCAAAGGATCCATCGCCGCCAGCACGCGTGACACGAATTCCACTGACCGTCGCAGGATCAATAATCTGAGCATCGTCAAATCGGAACGTTAGCTCCCTCGGTGATACAGTGCGGATCGAACCATTCTCAATCAACTCACTGTTGTTCGGCTGAACGCCAATCAAAATCGGACCAGAAGAAGTCTTCGAATCCGCCTCAAAACGCAAACTGTACATTTGCGTCTCGCCACCACCACTCGCCAATACACGCAAATAATATGTTCCAGCGGCCAAGTTCGGGCTCTGCAAAATCTCAGGCACGCCCGCCGGACCAGCGTTCGCAACTGCTACCACCTCCCCTGTCAACTTCTCAATCTGGAACGATAGGTTGCGGTTGATCAACGAGTTCGTCGACGAAGCCTGTCCACCCTGTGGACCCACATCGTATAACTTGCCATCCGGCAACAATGTCACTTGTCGAAGCTTCGCATTGCCCACCGTGAACAAATACACGTCCGTGTCTTCACTGCGGTCAATCGACAAGAAATCGTATTGGTTGATACCATTGCCCAATAACCCCAAGTTCGCTGCTTGCGAATTGACGTCATTCTGCTCGTACGTATCGCCATAGAGAGTCTGAGCCGCCAAGATGTCGTCATGCTGAGGACCAAAATAAGCCGTCGAAACAATCGGCTCCATCAACTTGGTCTGATCCAACGGAATCACGTGCCCCAACCCAATGCCGTGCCCAGCTTCGTGCGAAGCAACATTCATAAATCCACGGTTCTCACCACCAGGCCCATCCGCATTGTCACGGAACCATCGATCCGATGTGTCGATGACCATGTCCCCATCCGTACCCTGCGTACCGCCGCCGTTCGGATAGAAATTGAAAGCCAAAATACCAAAGTCACCATCTACCGCAGTTCCGCCGACTCGAATGTCACCCCGAACACCTAATACCCCACGTGAAGCCGCGTTGTAAGCAGCACCGTCGTCATTCGGTTCGTAAATAAACGTCAATCCCGACTTCGCACCCCAGTCGTCATACGTTCGCTTCAAAAGATTAAACCAAGGCCGATTCGCTACCGGCCCCGTTCCACCACCGTAGATGCCGTCCATGAACGCAACCAAGTTCGACGATGCCAAGCCACCTTGGATGTTCGTCACCTGTGTCCCGTCCGGAACAATACTCCACGAAACGGTCGCAGGATCCCCGTTGTTCGGACTCGATCCACCCACAGGATTCGACCATCGAGATCCCTGGAGATTGATAAAGCCTCCGCCGTTGGCAGCGTCCCCACCACCACCTAACAACCCACCACCATTCGCTCCATTGAGCCTGCCCAACTGCGCGATCATGTCCTGCATGTACTGCGGGTCCGTCCCCGGAGCAAACGCCGGAGCCGCATCCATCACCTCCCGACGCTCAAGATGCTCACAGAGCAACGACCGAAAACTTGAACGACGCTCGTGCTTCGTGTTCGACGGATGACGGTTCTTAGACCTGGTTTCATCGATTCCCATTTGCGGCAAACCTTTTTACCCATTTTGGATTGGTGGGTCACAATGGCAGGAATAACGCCTTAACATAAGACGCTGCCCCTGCTGGACAATTGAGTTCGAGTATAGTTGGGGGGACCGTGCTTGCAACGCAATGACCCAAGCGGCTTTACTTTTAACCCTTGAACCTAAAGCAATCACTTACACCGATTCTATGACCAGCCCCGCCCCCCAAAAGCACCCCTCGCACCAAGCTCACTCGATGAATGGGTACCTCTTGAGGCTATTTTCCCGGAATCCAACTCGGCAATTCCCATTGCCAACATTCAACTCCTCGGAAAACTTCCTAGACCTACGGACAAATCGATCCTACG
>JBIJCS010000029.1:0-16764 GCA_044344575.1 Pirellula sp.
GTCGTGGCTGGCGGATTTGCACCAAACTGTGTTGGGTTTTGTGTTGGATTGGTCGTGGGAGTCGCTTGGCTTAAACGTACCTTCAATGCTCCGACGCGTTGGTAGACTTCCGGTTGCGCGGCATTGAGAGCCAAGCTCTGTTCGTAGTTTTGAATCGCCATCATCAGATCCCCAGATGCTTCCCGAGAACGCCCCTTGGCAGCCCAAGCCCTGGGATTGTTCGGATCCATTGCTATCGCTTCGTTGAGATACTGATCAGCAACCTTATTCTGGTTGAATTCCTGGTGCAGTCGAGCTAATTCAATGCGAGGATCCGACAGTCCTGGATTTTTTACAGCCCAATCTTTCAGCAGGGTGAAAGCCTTGTCCGACTGTCCTTTGTCGACGAGCAAGATCGAAAGGCCTCGATAACAGTCCACATGGTTTGGCGACATTTCCAAGCAAGTGTTGTACATGCGTTCAGCGTTGTCGATCATCTTTGGGTCTTTTGCGGCAACACCTAACTTGTGATACGTCGAAGCGAGATTGTAGTAAGTATCGGGATTCGCCGGTTCGGCCACCTTCGCTTGTTCAAAATACTGAAGGGCTTCGGCGTATCTTCCCTGCTGGAACATCGCAACGCCGCGGTTGCTATTGGATTTCGGAACAAATTGACATCCCGTCATGCAGACAGAACTAAATGCAATCAAGCAAAACAGCAGCGGACAAGTTCGCTTGTTCGAACCAAAAGCACCCCAATTCTTTTGGAGAGATGTACTCGAAGAGTTCCCCTTCCAAGTCCGCTTTGGGACTTCGTTGCGTGAAGCGTGTTTCGTTGCTTTTGGTGATCGACTCTCGTAGGCCATCGCTAACCGTTCCTTGTGCTGCGGATCCGCCGACTTGACGACTTGGACTATTCACGCCTTGTACTTTTACGCCTTGCTCTTCGCCCGAGAGGTTTACCCAAATCCAGGCTGCTTTGGAAAACTCCCGCAATCGGAAGCGTTGCGTCGCAAGGGAACTTGAGCCTCAGGACATTTCCATGAGATGAATTACAGGTTTTTGCTTGAGTGAAGCAAGATAGGTTTCGCTGCAATCGATCTTGACTCACGAGAATTCCGTCCGTTATTGAACCAGTTCGTACGTTTCCCGAGGGTGGATCTGGGTTGCAACTCGCTCCCTGATTCAATTCTTTTCTTGGGGAACTTCCACGGTATGCCAATCAAAAAACTTCACATGATGGATTTCTTGAGCATGAAAAAGCACTTGTTGTTCGCATCACTCGCCGCAGCGTTACTCGCGAACGTCGGATGCAATTCGGGTAAAAAAGAGGAAGTCGCACAGAACGGATCGAGTTCCGCTGGTGCTACAGGAACTCTCGCTTCCGGGCCAGGCAAGCAAGGAATCAGTCCGCTTGCGGGGAGTCCCCAAAACAGCGCCAACGCTCCGACGCCTTCGGCGGACGGGATGGTTCCTCTCGCATCGTTGGACCTTTCCAATCCAACGCGCCCCGAAGAGATCGTTGGTGCTTTCCTGGAAGGCATGCGTTCCGGGAATGCCAAGGTGATCGAGTCGATGCTCTCGTCGCGAGCTCGCCAAGAGATTCAGGCCAAAGGGTTGGAAATTGCTCCGATCGGTTCGCCGCAAGCAGCATTTGAAATCGGACGAGCCGAACAAGTTGATCCAAAAGATCCGAATGTCATGCTAGTGACCAGTAATTGGCTGGAGCCCGGTACCAGTGGCGATGCAACGGAGTATGAAGTCGTATGGGCTCTGGTCCGAGAGACTGAAGGCTGGCGAATCTGTGAAATGGCCGTCGATACCCACGTGGAGGGAGAAGAAATCCAGGTCGTCAATTTCGAAAACCTTGCCGAAGTTGCACCGGGAACGGAGCCAGCTCCTGTCGGCGAACGAACCGCAACGCTACCAAACGCTCCTGGAACCGTTCCACCACCGCCACCGGCTAACTCACCCGCTCTGCCTCCAACCAACGGTGGACTTCCGACTTTGCCACCCACCGGAGCACCACTTCCTCCACTTCCTCCTGCGGGGCTTCCACCCGTCGGCTTGAATGGACAGCAGTAAATTCTCAGATTCATCCGGAATTTCTGCTGGTTTCCACTGAATTTCTACTGGTTTCCACCAGGGATTCTCGCTCCGAGTGCCCTTCATGGCTTGACCGGTTTTGCTAGAATCCTCTATCTTTTGTCACCCGCTAGCCCCAGTCGGTTAGCAGGTTGTATTTGGTCTGATTTTTCAAAGAAAACGTTTTGCTGAGGGGAGCTCCCTGCTATGGCATCAATTGAGGAACGAGTCGTTGATATCGTCGCCGAACAACTCGGTGTCGAAAAAGACAAAATCACTCGTGATACCCACTTCGTCAATGACTTAGGTGCCGACTCGTTGGACACCGTCGAATTGGTGATGGAATTGGAAGAAGAATTCGACATCAGTATCCCCGAAGATGCTGCTGAGAAGATCCAACGTGTAGGAGAGGCGATCGACTACATTGAGAAGCAACAAGCATAGTTCGCTTGTCGCTTCCTATTTACAGGCTAGCTGAGAGATAAGGACCTTTCCTTATTGCATTTGCTTTCCCACTGAGGGAATGCTTCAGCTAGCCTGCTAGCCTAATTCCATTAGGTCGATGGTTCATCCGCATCCACCTAGATCGCAAGCCACTAGTTCGAGTTACATCCATCGCATGAAACGTCGCGTAGTCGTCACAGGCCTAGGTTGTGTCACGCCAATGGCACTCGATATTCCAACTCTTTGGAATGGGATTCTTGAAGGGAAAAGCGGGATTCACCCACTTTCCATTCTGGATACCACGTTGCACAAAGTGCGATTCGGTGGTGACGTGGCTAACTTCGATCCCGGAGTCACTTGCGATGCGAAGGAAGCGAAACGGCTTGATCGTTTTTCACTTTTCGCCATCTGGGCGGCTTATCACGCGATCAAAGACTGTGGAATTGATTTTTCCAAAGAAGATCCTACTCGATGTGGCGCGATCATTGGCTCAGGTATCGGCGGACTGAACGAAATCGAAGAGCAGATTCTCAAACTGCACACCAAAGGGCCTGACCGCGTTAGTCCCTTTACCATCCCGAAAATGATGCTCAATGCAGCCGGCGGGAACTTGGCGATCCAATACGGACTGAAAGGTCCAAACTTTGCCGTTGCGACCGCTTGCGCTTCGAGCAATAACGCGATGGGTGACGCGCTGAAGGCCATCCAGTACGGTGAAGCCGATGTGATGATTTCCGGAGGCACTGAAGCGGCGATCACGCATATGGGTGTGGCAGGCTTTTCCAACATGAAGGCTCTTTCCACTCGCAACGATGCTCCTGAAAAGGCGAGCCGTCCTTTCGACTTGGACCGAGACGGATTCGTCCTGAGCGAAGGAGCAGGTATTCTCGTATTCGAAGAGCTCGAGCATGCAAAAGCTCGAGGTGCGAGAATTTATGCGGAAATCCTGGGATATGGTAGTTCATGCGATGCCGGCCATATCACCGCTCCTGACGAACAAGGTCGCGGTGCGTCCCAAGCCATGCGCAATGCTCTAAGCGATGCGCACTTGAATCCATCGGACATCGACTACATCAACGCTCACGGCACCAGTACTCCGTTGGGCGATAAAGCTGAAACGGTCGCTGTCAAAGCCGTCTTTGGAGAATCAGCAAGAACGGTTTCCATCTCCAGTACCAAGGGGCATCTTGGGCATGCTCTGGGGGCGAGCGGTGGCATCGAAATGATCCTCTCGATTCTGAGTTGTTACCACAATCTCGTTCCACCTACCATCAATCTCGACACCCCTGATCCCGCTTGTGATCTCGATTACACCCCTCATACGCCACGCCAACGAAATGTTCGGTACGCGATGAACAATTCTTTTGGGTTCGGCGGGCATAACGCGACGATGATCTGCGGAAAACTCGACGTCTAAATACATGTTGCTCGGGGCAAGCCCCTTGCGAGATCTACGCTTGTTGCGCGAATTGCTCGAAGGCTCTGTGCTATACAGCTTGTCTGTTTTCCTTCACAATGAAGGATCATTGATTCCACATCGATCCTTCTATCCCTTCGAGCGAGGCCCTTTCCATGCCGCTACGCATTGGTTTATGCATTTCGCATTTAATACTCCTACGGGCTTGCACTGCGAGTAGGATGTCGCTTCTCCTTGCCCTAGCTCTTCTCTCTTTGCTCGCAGTTCCAGCACGCAATCGGTTGCTAGCCGACGAAGGCATGTTTCCGATTAGCGAGTTGGAGTTCATACAACTCAATAAGCGAGGCATCCGACTTACCCCGGAGCAGATCTTCAATCCGAATGGTACAAGCCTCGTGGACGGTATCTGCCGTGTGAACGGTTGTACAGGCTCGTTTGTGTCCCCAAAAGGTCTGATTATCACCAATCACCATTGCGCCTTTGATGCGATCCAAAAGGCGAGTACACCGGAACGAGATCTGTTGGCTAACGGTTTCATCGCCAGCACACTTGCTGATGAAGTTCCGGCACCGAACTATACCGTTCGGATCACGGAAGCATACAAAGATGTCAGCGAGGCAGTGCTTGCTGCGGTTACTTCGGAAATGTCATTTACCGAACGCACCAAAGCGATCGAGCGTCGCCGCAAGGAACTCGAGTTACAGGCAGAACAAGAGACGCCTGGTATGCGGGCTGAGGTCGCCGAGATGTTTGTTGGGAAGACCTATGTCCTGTTTCTCTATACCTACCTCAAAGACGTTCGCTTAGTCTTCGCGCCACCCGTCTCGATCGGTGCATTCGGGGGAGAACTCGATAACTGGGAGTGGCCACGCCACACGGGAGATTACTCTCTGATGCGGGCTTATGTCGGCCCAGACGGCAAGCCTGCAGAATACTCCCGAGAAAACGTCCCTTATCAACCCAAACGTCATTTAAAGGTCCAAGCAGCAGGTATTGATGAAGGGGACACGGTCTTCCTACTGGGGTACCCGGGCCGAACCGTGCGCAACCGGACTGCAAGTTTCTTACAGTACGAAAAAGAAGTGCGTTTGCCTGCAATCGTCGAACTCTACAGTTGGCAAATCGCTGAAATGGAAAAAGCGGGTGCGACGGATCGTTCGGTGGCCATCAAACATGCCACCCGCATCAAGTCCCTAGCGAATGTTGAGAAACGTTCTCGGGGGCAATTGATCGGAATGCAGCGTGCCAAAATTGTCGAACAACGACTTGGTCGTGAAACCAAATGGCGTGAGTACCTCAAGACTCGGGAAAAAATAGGCGACCCCAATGTTCTCGATGAAATTGCGTCCGTCTACACCGAGATGACAAAACGTGGTCCTCTTGAAATCCATTTGCGAGAACTGAGAACGGCACCTCGTGCCCTGGCAATCGCCTTCACTCTCTATGACGCTGCCGTAGAACGTGCCAAACCGGACCTTGAGCGGGAAACACCCTACATGGATCGCAACTTTGCTCAGACAACCCAACAACTCAAACTCGACGTAGGAGATTGGCACCGAGAAACGGACATTCGCATGCTTCAAGGAATGCTGGAACGGCTCAAAAAAATTCCTGGATACCAGGACATCGAACCGGTCGATCGTATCTTAAAGTCTTCCGAGTCTCTTGAGAAACTCGCTCGCAGTGTGATGGAGTCGACAAAACTTGGCGATCCTGAATTCGTCAACGACTGTCTTCAGAAAACACCTCAGGAACTCAAAGCTCTCGGAGATCCGGCATTGCAGTGGATCATCGATCTGTATCCAACGTACGTGAAGCTGCGAGATAAAGACAAAGAACGAGAAGGAAAGCTCGGTTCCCTTTACGGCACGCTGATGGATATCCAAAAAGCGGCGGAAGCCGCTGGGTTTATCCCCGACGCAAACGCGACCCTTCGATTGACCGTCGGACGTGTAGAGTCGTATTCTCCGGTCGATGCTATCGTGAAGACACCGATCTCCACCCTCAATGGGCTCCTGGAGAAGACAACGCAAGTCGAACCGTACGTTACTCCACCCGCGGTGATCCAAGCCGCACAAGAGGCTCGTTTTGGCAATCTGAAACATCCCAAGCTTGGCACCGTCCCGGTCGCTTTTCTCTACAGTACAGACACGACTGGCGGGAACTCTGGAAGTCCAGTTCTGAATGCGAACGGTGAATTGGTCGGAGTGAACTTCGATCGGACGTTTGAAGCGACCATCAATGACTTCGCTTGGAACCAGCGTTACTCGCGATCGATCGGAGTGGATATACGTTATGTGCTTTGGATCACCGGAGAGGTTTTTGGTGCGAAACACCTAACATCCGAAATGCTCTCGGCCCCATAAGCGAGCGAGGCGGCTAGAGGTTTGGATCAAGCGACGCGTCGTTGTTGCGCGTTGCTTGAAGATTGCGAGAGGGCTGTTCGCAGTCGTTCAAATTCTTCGATGCTGGTGAAGTGAACGGTGATACGTCCACGTCCTCGGCTGGTCTGGCTGATATCGACTTGGGTGCCAAGAGCTAGTTTTAGTTCGCGTTCTAGGGAAGCGATTTGATCGGGTTTCGAAGCGCGTCGGCGCGGCATCGCGCGCAGGATTCCGTCTTCGTTTTCAGCGGCGGCTGCGACGGCTTCCGCAACTCGGGCTTCGGTTTCTCGAACGCTCCAGCCCTCTTGGCGAATGCGTAGCGCGAAGGCTGTTTGTTCTTTTTCGCTGCCGAGGCTGAGAAGTGCTTTAGCGTGCCCTGCGGTGATTTCATCGCGTTGGATGAATTCGGTGATGGCTTCCGGAAGCTCGAGTAGACGCATCATGTTGGCGATGGTGCTGCGGTCGATTTTGAGTCGTTTGGCGAGGTCTTCTTGGGTGCAGCGGTGTTCTGTGAGGTAGCGTTTGAAAGACAACGCCTTTTCGATGGCGTTGAGGTCTTTACGTTGAAGGTTTTCGATGATCGCGAGTTCAGCAACCATCCGATCATCGGCTTCACGGACTTCGGCACGAATCGTTTTCATTCCTGCGCGAATGGTTGCACGCAGTCTTCGTTCTCCGCTGATTAGTTGGTACCGCTCGCCGCTTTTGCGGACGAGAATGGGTTGTAGTTGTTGATGGGATTTGATGCTCTCGGCTAGTGAGTCGAGTTCTTCGTCATTGAAGTGGCGGCGTGGTTGGAAGGGGTTGGGGTCGATGGTATCGACTGGAATCTCGCCTGCGCGAAGGGTGGATGTTGCAGCAGGATCCTCGGCGGCCGTGGAACGATGCAGTGGAACAGTTTGAACGGCTGGTTCGTTCAAGCTCGGCGCAGAGGAGCCGTGTGAAGGGCTTGGATTTTCCGTGGAGTTGACATTTGTCGTTGAGGTTACTTCATCGACTGGGGTGCCAAGAAGAGCGGCTAGGCCGCGTCCGAGTCTACGGTCTTTAGTCACGATCAAGTACCTCCATGCATAGTTCGATGTACGCGCGAGCGCCTCGCGAACGCGGGGCGTAGGTCAGGACGGATTGTCCATGACTCGGTGATTCGCTGAAAACGATGTCCCGAGGGATTCTTGTAGCAAAAACGATCTCCCCAAAGAAATCCCGAACTTCCCGTTCTACTTCATGGGTGAGCTGAAATTTCGGGTCAAACATCGTCAGAAGGATACCACCGAAGGTAAGCCTTCCCGGATGTGATTGCATTACTCCCCGAATGACCTGGATCATTTGGCTCAGGCCTTCCATCGCATAATATTCGCATTGAATTGGCATGATGACTTCGGTGCTGCAAGCGAGTGCGGCTTGGGTGACTTCGCCAAGAGAGGGGGGGGAATCGATGAAGATGGCGTCGAAGGAGGTGCAATCTAAGTCGAGGTGTTGGCGCAGGATCTCTCGGCGTGACGGCGATCCTTTTTCGAGGACTTCTACATCTTGGAAGTTACGGCAACCAGGGAGAACGCTAAGGTTCGGAAACGCCGTATTTTGGAGGTGTTCTTGAAGCGGATGCTCTTGGAGCAAGGGATGGTTTTCCAGCGGAGGGATACCGAGACCGGAGGTGGCGTTGCATTGCGGGTCGAGGTCGATCAGCAGTGATTTCTTGCCAGCCATAGCAAAGCCGGCGGCAAGGTGCACCGCGGTGGTGGTTTTTCCAACGCCACCTTTTTGATTTGCGATACAGAAAATTCGCGGCATAGATTGGCGGATCGGTTTTCGACCCAATCTCCGTTACCGTCGTGCTTGGGGATGCGTGCTTGGGGATATAAGCTCAGGGACATGCGCTCAGGGATACCGGAGGACATTTCTACGCGATGGAACTTGCGATCGAGATTGTTTCGCTCCGGAGCAGGGCAGGCTTTTGAGCATGCTGGTTGCAGGTCAGTAGCAAAGAAGGAGTTTGAGGGAAATACCAGTTCCACGATTCACGGGAATTTTTTGGAAAAAACCAGTTTTCTGCGGTGACTTTTGATCAAGCCGCACTGTGCTACAATAGAGCTTTTCGAATGCAGCATTTCAGAATGTGCGTAGTTCTGGCACCCCGGAGAGTGTTGCGTTTCCAAGACTTCGTTGCTCCCCAAAGAAATTGAATGATGAAAACCAATCAGAAACCAATGTCAAAGCTCGCGATTGCCACACGGTTGCTGCAAATTTCGTTGGGTGTACCACTTTCCATCGGTATTGCTTTCGGCATCGGTGCAGATTTTGGACATGCCCAAGAGGCAGGCAAAGTACGAGCAACGGACTGGCCGTTGTGGCGGGGACCGCAGCAGAACGGGCAATCGATTGAGAAAGGGCTTCCTACTACCTTCTCGGTGGAAGGAGAAAATTTGCTTTGGAGGAAGGAAGAGTACGCGACCCGCTCGACGCCGGTGGTGATGAATGGTCGGGCGTATATTGTCTGTCGTCATGAACCAGAAACCAACAAAGAAGCCGAGAAAACGGTTTGTTTGAATGCGGAGACGGGGGAGTTGATTTGGGAGAGCATCCACAACATTTTCTTGTCGGATTCCCCTTCGGAGCGTGTGGGGTGGGCAAGCGTAGTGGCGGATCCCGAGACGGATCGAGTTTACGTTTTGGGGTTGGGTTGTACGTTTCAATGCTTGGACGGAAAGACAGGGAAGATCGTTTGGGAGCACTCGATGCTCGAAGAATACGGGATGCTATCGACTTATGGTGGTCGAACGAATTTCCCTGTTGTCTATGAGGACATGGTGATCATCAGTGGAGTGACCACTGGATGGGATGAGACTGCGGTTCCGACGCATCGGTTTATCGCGATGGACAAGAGTACCGGGGCGGCGGTTTGGACGTTATCAACCCGACCTCGTCCGGAGGATACGACCTACAGCACCCCAGTGTTTACGGTTTTGAATGGACAAGCAGCGATGGTTTTTGCGGCTGCTGACGGGGCCATTTACGCTGTGCAACCACGCACGGGGAAGGTTATTTGGAAGTACCAGGCTTCTCCTCGGGGCATGAATGTTGCTCCGCTAATTGACAATGGCATCATCTACATGGGGCATGGTGAGCAAAACGAAACCGATCGAACGGTGCTTGGGGCAGTATTCGCTATTGATGGGAACACCAGCGGTGACATTGCCGAGGACAAGTTACTGTGGAAGATCCCCAAGAGAACGGTCTCCCGGTCTTCGCCGGTAAAAATTGGCGAGCGGATTTACTTCATCGAAGATGGGGCTGCATTATTCGGTGTAAACGCAAAGACCGGACAAATTGAGGTCGAGAAGAAGCTTGGTCGGATCATGTTCGGCTCTCCTGTGGTCTCGGAGGGGAAACTTTATGTGGCTGAGAACACGGGGCGGATCTGGTGTTTGGAACCGACCGAAACAGAATTGAAGGTGGTCGGTCAAACGCGGCTGAACGATGGTAGCGAGATTTTTGGATCGTTCGCAATATCGAACGGCCGGTTGTACTTGCCGACCAACAAAGCTCTTTATTGCATCGGAGTTCCCAAGGTAGAAGCGACGGAAGGGGCAACGTTGCCACCGGTTCCAACGGAGCCTGCCATCACGGATACTCAGATTGCGCATATCCAAGTGTGCCCCGTGGAAATGTTGCTGCAACCCGGTCAGAAGGCCAAGCTTCAAGTCCGTGGATATAACGCTCTGGGGCAGTACATCCGATTGGTGCCTGAAGCGGCGATTCAAGTTACGGGCCCGGGTGCGGTAAGCGAAGATCAGATTTTCACTGCGGGGGAAAGTGCGACCGGTGCGGGGGTGAAGTTGGAGGCGAGCCTGGGTGAGCTCAAGAGCACGGCTCGCGCGCGGTTGCTTCCACCATTCCCTTGGAATTTTGATTTTGAAGACAAGAAAGTACCCCAGCACTGGATTGGGATGGCGTATCGCCATCAACCTATCGAGTTGCCCGAAGGTGGGAATGGGTTGGTCAAGATCAGTACGATTCCTAAGGGGACTCGGAGTCAAGGCTTTATTGGATTGCCGAAGTCTTCCGGTTACACCGTTCAAGGTGAGTTCTATGCGTTGGACACCAAAAACAAAGTGGCAACCAACAAGTTACCGGACATGGGCGTGGTTGCTCAACGCTACACCCTTGCACTCGAGGGTGCTCAACGTCTACAACTTCGTTCTTGGGTATCGCTCCTGGAACAACGCTTCGCTGTTACGGTTCCCTTCGAATGGCAAGCAAAGACTTGGTATGTAATCAAGCTTCAAGCAGAGGCGGTGGACGGCAAGACGGTTCTCCGTGGAAAAGTCTGGAAGAAGGGTGAGCCAGAGCCTGAGGCTTGGTCCATCCAAGGGGAGGACTTGACCCCCAACGTGCAAGGCAGTCCTGGACTGTTTGGCAACTCGACGGACGCTGAGTTTTACGTCGACAACGTGTCGGTGACTTCGAACGACGCAAAGTAATTGCGGTGAGTAATGACGCAGAGTATTGAGAATCCTATGGACGGTGCGAATCCTATGGAAGGCGAGAATCCCGCAGGAACCAAGCATCTGTATATCGAGACCGTCGGATGTCAGATGAACGTTCTCGACAGTGAAATGGTCGTGGCGGCTTTGCGCAAGCAGGGGTATGCATTGACGCAGGACCCTGCACAGGCTGATGCGATTCTCTTCAACACCTGCTCTGTGCGCGAGCATGCAGAGGAAAAGGCGTACAACAACTTGCTGCGACTGAAGCAGTTGAAGTTAGCCAATCCTGAGCGTGTGATCGGCGTCATGGGATGTATGGCCCAGAAGGATCAAGAGAAAGTATTCGATCGAGTTCCATTTGTGGATTTGGTGGTAGGACCGGGGCAATTGCATCGGATACCCGAACTCATTGAGAATGCACGGCAGGGGGAACGACATCAGTTAGCCGTGAGCTTATCGAGGCGAGATGGTTCGGCTGATGAGATCAAGCGATCGCATGAGACCTATGATCCGCTTCGCGATCCAGAGATGCGACCGACACCATTCCAAGCTTACTTACGGATACAGATTGGTTGCGATAAGTTTTGCACATACTGCATTGTTCCGATGACTCGGGGGCCTGAGCAGGGTCGCTCACCGGAGAGGATTGTCGAGGAGGCGAAGATTCTCGCGGCACAGGGAGCGAAGGAAGTCACGCTTTTGGGGCAAACGGTCAACTCGTATCGTTGGGTATCGGGAGATAAGACGACTCGTCTCGCGGATCTACTTGAGATGTTGCATCCGATTGAGGGGATAGAGCGGATCAAGTTCGTCACGAATTACCCGAAGGATATGACACGTGAGTTGTTGACCACGGTACGTGATCTTCCGAAGTGCATGCCGTATCTTCACGTACCGGCTCAGAGTGGCAGCGATGTGATACTCAAGCGGATGAAGCGTGGTTATACGGTGGCTGACTACTACAGCATGATGGAGCGGATTGGGGAGATTTTGCCTGGGGCGGCGGTATCGAGCGACTTCATTGTCGGGTTTTGCGGAGAGACCGAGGAAGAGTTTCAAGAGACGGTGGAGATGGTTCGTAGGTGTCGTTTTAAGAACAGCTTTATTTTTCAGTACAGTGTTCGTCCTGGGACGAAGGGTGCAGAGTTGTTGGCGGATGACATTCCTGAGGATGTCAAGCATCGCAGAAATTTAGATTTGTTGGAGGTTCAGAATCAAATCTCGCTCGAGGACAATTTGAAGTTCTTGGGGACGACGGTACCGATCTTGGTCGAGGGTCCGAGCAAGTGGTCTGTGCGCAAGGGTCAGACGGGTGAGTTACGCCAGATGACCGGTAGAACGCCGTGTGATCGGATTGTGGTTTGGGATGGCAACATGAGGCAGACGGGAGAGATTCTGCCGGTTCGCATTACGGATGCTTATGCATTCACGATGTTGGGCAAAGTGGAGACGAGTGAGCGTATAGGTGCTCAGAGGGCAGGAGAGTGTGAGCCCGAGTTGGTTACGTTGGCAAAGCCTTAGTCTTTCATGGGCTACGTAAAGCTAGTTTGATTTATTCGTGGGTGCATCTGTTGCGTCATCCACAGGGCTGTTTTGCGGTAGGTGTTTCGCGGTAGGTGTTTCGCGGTAGTTGTTTCGCGGTAGTTGTTTCGCGGTAGGTGTTTCGCGGTAGGTGTTTCGCGGTAGGTGGGCGTGCAGGGGTCTTGGAGAGTGAGACTCTTGCAGGGGGATGAAACGCTTCGGTGCGTTGGAGAGCGGGATTGTCTTGCCTAATCGTTGCAATCGTTACTTACGTCAAAGCCTTTGTTTTGAAACCCCGAAAACGTTTCAAATTACCTGACCTGCCTATTTTTTCTGTTCCATGTTTCTTGACCAGTCGATCTACATCGCCTGTTGGGAAAAGGTTTCCTAGTGATCCGGGTCGGACAGCGACGCTGCAATGGCGTTTGCTCCGGTCTCGTCAAGCACGCTCTTTGAGGGGGTGTTGAGTCAGCCGCAACTGACTTGGCATCCGGGCTCCGAGAGCGTTCAGGGACGAGACCCCTGCCTGAGCAATCTTGTTGGCGTCAACGCGATGCCGCTTGAAGGCTTCGGGTGGCTTGGGAACCAGCTCATCGCAACAACGGAGTGACGAATTAGCAGAGCGTCGCCTCGTTTGATACTAGTGTCCTGCGTGGTACTGCAAACGTTCTAGGGAGAATGGAACTATGAAGAAGCAATTTGCACTGCCAGCCTTGATGGGTCTTGCGACCGCATTGAGTGCTGGGGCTGCACACGCTGCTTACGGCGGCGCGATCAGCTACGAGAATTGCGGATGTAACGTTGTGGATCCTTGTGGTCCGTCGACGTACACCGTGATGAAGACTGTTAAGAAAGTTGTATACGAGCCAGAGACGGTTACCGGAACAAAGACGGTAAACCAGATCGTGTACGAGGACAAGCAAGTCCAACGCGTTCGTTACGAGCGTGAAACCCATCAGCGTGAAGTTTCCTACACGGTCAATGTACCTGTACGTGAAACGCACACTGGTGTTCGTAACTACACGGTTCGCCGACCTGTGTATGAGACCCGTACCAAGCAAGTGACGTACAACGTCTCTCGCCCTGTGATTGAGACGCACAGCAAGGTTGTCAACTACACTGTGATGGTGCCAGTTCGTGAGACCCACGAAAAGGTAATCAACTACACGGTTCGTCGACCTGTAACCGAAACCCGTACCAAGACCATCAATTACACTGTGATGACACCTGTTCGTGAAACACACGAAAAGGTTGTGAACTACACAGTGATGAACAAGGTCATGGAAACCCGTGAGCAAGTGATCAACTACACCGTCATGGTTCCTGTAACCGAGACTCGTGAGCGAACGGTCAACTACACGGTTACCAAACCTGTCAACTACACCAAGACGATTACCGTTCGTGGTGGAAGCTGGCAAACGGTTGAGGAAGAAGTCGCAGGTCCTGTTATTCGCCGAACGGTTCGCGAACCAGGTACTTGGACTTTCGATCCTGCAACCTGCAAGAATGTATACTGCCCAGGTGAGTGCCGCGTAGAATGCGTGCAATGCCCACCGAAGAAGGTATGCAAGAAGGTTTGGGTTCCGACCTGCGAAGAAAAGACGATCGATTGTGTCCGTTACGAAAAGGAATGCTTGACCAAGGTTGTGCCATACACCGTGACCAAGTGTGTTCCTGAGTGTCGCCAAAAGACGGTTACTTACAACGTCTGCAAGTTGGTTCCTGAGTGCCGCCAAAAGACGGTCACCTACACCACCTGCAAGATGGTTCCAGAGTGCCGCACCAAGGACGTCACCTACACGGTATGCAATTGGGTTTGCGAGCCACGAAGCAAGGTCTGCACCTACACGACCTGCCGGTTGGTTCCCGAATGCCGTCAAAAGACCGTCAACTACACCAATTGCCGTACGGTTTGCGAGCAACGCGTCAAGGACGTTTGCTACACCGTCTGCAACTGGGTTTGTGAACAAAAGAGTGTTCCGTACACCTACACCACTTGCAAGATTGTGAAGGAATGCCGAACCAAGGTTGTTCCTTACACCGTCTGCAAGCCAGTGACCTACTGCGATACCATCAAGGTAGCGAAGTGCGTCAAGACCTGTGTTCCTTACACCTACACCCGCTGCGTTCCAAAGGTTATCTGCGAAGAAGTTCCAGTGACCGTAAGCTGCGATCCATGTGCAGGTGTTGGAGCCGGTAACGGCAACGGTAACGGAATCCTCGGTGGAAACGGCCTGTTCAACGGTCGCCTCCGCAACCTCCTCCGTGGCTTGCACTGCCACGGCGGATGCCGAATTTTCGGTAACGGTTGTGGTTTGGGCGCCGGAGCACACGGCAGCGATTGCGGTGCAGGCAGCTGCGACGCAGCTCCAGCTTGTGGTTGCTAATCTCCAAAACCAATAGTTCCCGACCTCGTGCACCTAACGTTGTCTGTTAGGGAATCCGGAGGGGGGGAATCAAAAATACGCAACCGGCTGGCGAGGAATCGCCAGCCGGTTGTTTTTTTGGCGACTGAGACGACCGAAAGGGATGAGGGAATGTACCTTGTTCGCCTTGGTTTTTGCGGTTCTGGATCGCTGGGAGTCCGTATTTCTACTTAACGGACATCGCGGTCTATAGGAAATTCTCAGCTCCCGTGCTACAAGAGGGTTGGAGATGTTGTTTCGGTTCACTTACTAGAAGGGATCTGTGCATGTTCATTACCCGAGGGCGGCTGTTGTCCGCAATCATGGCGATGTGTGCTGGGATAGTCGCTTGCATGACTACGACAGCTCAAGCTCAAGAGAAGAAGCCTAACATCCTCGTTATTTGGGGGGATGATATCGGAACTTGGAACGTAAGTTTCAACAATCGTGGAATGATGGGGTATCGAACTCCGAACATTGATCGTGTGGCTCGCGAAGGGCTGTCGTTCACGGACTATTATGGTCAGCAGAGCTGTACTGCAGGTCGGGCCGCATTTCTCGGAGGCAATGTGCCAGTGCGAACCGGCATGACCAAGGTTGGGATGCCTGGTGCTGAGCAAGGTTGGCAAAAGAGTGACGTCACCATTGCTACGGTTTTGAAGTCTCAGGGATATACGACGGGTCAATTTGGTAAGAATCACCAAGGGGACCGGGACGAACACTTGCCAACGATGCACGGCTTTGATGAGTTCTTTGGAAACCTTTACCACCTCAATGCAGAGGAAGAGCCAGAGAACCTCGACTATCCAAAGAGCCCTGAATTTCGTAAGCGTTTCGGTCCACGGGGAGTCTTGCACTGCAAAGCGGACGGCAAGGGGGGGCAAACCATCAAGGATACTGGGCCGTTAACGAAGAAGCGGATGGAGACTGTCGATGAAGAGACTCTGGCAATGGCCAAGGACTTCATCAAACGTCAGCAATCTTCCGGCAAGCCATTTTTCTGCTGGTGGAATGCAACTCGCATGCATTTCCGCACCCACGTTAAGGCTGAAAACCGAGGAATATCCGGTCAAGACGAGTACAGCGATGGGATGGTCGAGCATGATCGTCACGTTGGTGAATTGCTCAAGCTTGTCGATGATCTTGGTCTCGCCGAGGACACGATTGTCTTGTACTCGACCGATAATGGTCCTCACTACAATACTTGGCCTGATGCCGGAACTACACCATTCCACGGTGAGAAGAATTCGAACTGGGAAGGAGCTTTCCGTGTTCCGTGTTTCGTGCGATGGCCGGGGAAATTCCCAGCGGGTGTAACGCTCAATGGTATCGTTTCCCACGAAGACTGGTTGCCAACGCTTGCTGCAGCGGCAGGTGCGACGGATGTGAAGGAAAAGTTGCTTGCTGGTGTTGAACTGAATGGTCGCAAGTACAAGAACTACATCGACGGTCACAACATGCTCGAGTACTTCATGGGCAAGCAAGAGGCATCGCCGCGTAATGAGTTCTGGTATTGCGGTGATGAAGGTCAGGTGATGGCCGCTCGTTACCAAGATTGGAAGGTAGTGTTCCTGGAAAACCGTGCTGATCGGCTACAGATTTGGAAGGAGCCTTTCGTCGAACTTCGTGCGCCTGATCTTTACAATCTGCGACGCGATCCATTTGAGAAAGCCAAGATTGGTTCGAATACCTACGAAGATTGGTACATCGATCGTGCGTTCATCGTGATCCCCATTCAAGGTTTGGCTACCAAGTTCCTTAAGACGATGGAAGAATTTCCACCTAGCCAAAAACCAGGCTCTTGGAACTTGAGCAAGATCGAAGAGAGTCTTCGTTCGCAGACTGGCAGTCGATAAGTTCGATTGATTGCATGAAAGTTTGATTGTGGCTTAGGGATCCGTTCCCAGTAAACAAAAAAGGCAAGGTCCGACGGGCCTTGCCTTTTTTGCTTTCGTTTCTTGGGTCGCAAGTTGTTCATGCGATGCGACCTGGATGATCTGCACAGATCCACCAGTTCGCGGATTGGTGGAATTGAAGCTAAC
>JBIJCS010000377.1:0-5028 GCA_044344575.1 Pirellula sp.
AGGCATCAAATCGTGATCTTCCGCCACGAATGGACTAAGCCAATCACCCATCTCCTTGGAATGTGATGCCAATAGCCCCAATCGGTCACTCCATTTCCCAACCCATACAGAGAACTGTCGCGGTTCTATTTGCGGAGCAACACGAAGTGTCACACGATCCCGCTCTACCTGACAACTTAACCCTTGATGCATTCCGGCTACAACAATCATCCGATCCCCGAACCGACCTACTAAAGCTGTTGCCGTTTGTATATCGCTACCACCCGCAGGTCTCAATGGCACAAACTGCTCGTCACCCCCCTTGTCGCAATCCGCCACTCGCAACTCAAGCCCTTCTTCATGGGCTGCCACATTCAAGATCCGTCCAAACCAAGCTTTACCATCCTGTGTTGACGTACTTCGCGGAGCTTCCAAAATCTGTGTCTTTCCGACTTGGTAGGCAAGAACGGTCTGGGAGCCAACCACAAATTGTCCTTGGTATTGGCCCCATTCTCTGGGCAACGGCCCGTAACGACGTTGATCTCTACCCTCAACTCGAAGCGTGTCCTGAAAGTGGTCCACATCCTCGCCTTGACCCAATAACCCCTCCGGTGCACGCCAGCCTGGTCCCGTACTATTTGCAAATACAACCGAACCACTGATACGTGGATGAATCCCATGCTCCCCGTTGAATTGGATGTCTCGCCAATCAATAAACCTCGCAACTGCCTTATCCTCGGCCAATTCCCAAGCTGCCGCCCATCGCAACGTATCGGTGTCAAAAACCATCCACTGCCCCCCACGCGCGATTCCACCCGGGCCTGGATCTAACCGTATCGCAACTCCCTTATAAGCAATATTCAATCGCTCACCCGGAATCTCATAACAATGCGTCAACATGTTGCCGTAATCCATCGCGCTCCAAGCCTCAATATTCGACGGTTCCGGACCTCGCGAATCCCCCTTAGGAAGCCCCGCGAAATAACTCTCCCCAAACGATTCCACAGAGACGTTCGGATTGGAGCCAAAGAACGTATCGCGGATGTAGTGAATCACATCGTACTTCTGGGATGGAACCATCCAGGTCTGCGCAGGCATATAGCCATAACCATGCGTCAATGTCTGATACATCGTGTAAGGGTCACTACCCCGTTTGAATTTCCCCTCCCCAAACCGCAATGCAGTCGGCAAGGAACCCATCAACTCTTTCGTTCCATGGCAGTTCGCACACACGCGGGTGTAAATAGCTTGCCCCCTCGCAAAGCTATCCTGATTCCAACCCCGAATGAACCCAGCATGATCTATACGAGCCTCATACTGCGGAACCTTGATCGCCAACAGCGATAAGTCAGGCTGCAGCGTTGCCGCTACCTTGGGCCCCCCAGCCTGAACCTCAAATAAGTAACGGAATAAATCCAACAGCGCCTGCTCATTGGCTAATTGCGATACCAAACCTGCAGGCATCATCGATTGCGTTGACTTGACCTCCTCTTCAACATCCTCCGGAGCGATCACCACCCTCTCACCGTTGGCATCCCGCAATTCAATCGATTCACCACTGCGATCCACCAGCAATCCGCTCTGCACAGTACCATCGTCTAGCTTGAAAACCGACGTCTCATACCCCTTGCGAATCGTAGCAGAAGGTGACAATACCGACTCAACAACCTGCGCATCACTCAATTGCATCGCTGACTCTATCTGGCCAACATGCCCAAGATTTGGCCCCAACGAAGGCTTCCCCGACGAATCAGGTAAGTGACAGCGAGCGCAAGCCAGAGCACCTTGATAAAAAAGAATTGCTCCTCGCTTTGCATCCCCAGTATCTCTCGCCTCCTTAGCCCATTGAGCTACTGAACGCGATTGCAAAACCGACTCCGCTAATTGACCAAACAACTGGTTTCGATCACCGCCAGCCTGTATGCTCAACACGCTGATAAATGCAATGCAATAAGCCGTGCGGAACATTCGATACGTCGATTCCATCATGTGCCCATCAATCTAGAGATCATGATTCCCATCAGACCGATTCCACCGGCCGATTGGACTCAGGTTGAGTAAACATCGAAACAAGATAAATCGTCAAAAAACTCAGTGGGATCGTAATGATTCCAGGCTGACTGAATGGTACCCAAGCCTGCTTTGGATCCAAGCCATACAAGGTTTTATACATCTCCGGACATCCTGCAATCCATAACACAGATGCAAAGGTTCCCACCAATACTCCAGCAATGATCCCCTGCTTACTCGTCCCAGAATAAAACAATAACATCAGCAATGCCGGCAAGTTCGCTGAAGCAGCAATCGCAAACGCCCAACCCACCAGATAGCTAACATTCATCCCTTCAAAAGCCAATCCAGCAAGAATCGCCAAAGCACCAATCCCAATCGACGATATCTTTGCCACTCGAATCAACTCCTGGTCGCTGAGCTTCATCCCCAACATTCCCCCGACAAAGTCGTGTGCAACACAGCCGCCGGCTGCCACAATCAATCCGCTAACCGTTCCAAGAACCGTCGTAAACGCAATCGCTGATACCGCTGCAAACAACAAATTCGAAAAACTCTTCGCCAACAATGGAGCTGCCATATTGCTGTCACTCGGATCCAAAGCCCCACTGACCATTGCCCCAAACCCAATATAGAGTGTCAACAAATAAAAGAATCCAATCGCAGCAATTCCAACAATCGTACTCTTTCTCGCAGACGCCTGATCCTTCACCGTGTAGTAGCGAATCAAGATATGTGGCAACGATGCAGTACCCGCGAAGAGCGCAAGCATCAATGAAACAAAGTCTAACTTGGGATACCACTGGTTCTCACGTATCCCCTTAAACGTTGGCCAGTTTCCCGGTGCCATCATCTCAAGTCCTGACACCACTCGCGGAGCGTACTCGACAACAGGAGAATCATTGACCGTTGTCTTATTGGTCTGCGAAAGCTCAATCTTCGCGCTCGACAACTCAGTCAAAAATGCAATTGGCCCCAACGAACCTGTCGACTGCTTGCCCTGACTCAACTCCAACACCTTGCCCACAGGCTCAACATTGCGCTGATCATTACCTAACCCCAACAACACCCCATCAATCCGTTTCTTCCCATCCGTATCCACCGTGACCCTCTGCGGTGCCGCACGAGGTCCGTCGGATGTCACTTGCAATCCTCTCTGTAGAACCAGAACAGTCAGAACAAGTGAGAACAAGACGAGTAATCCACCCTTCAAGAACTGAACATACGTCGTACTGACCATCCCAGCAGTAACAACAATCACAACCACAATCGAACCCACCAAAACGACCCCCTGCCAATACTGCAACCCCAGCAATGGCTTGACCAATGCTCCCGCTCCTACCATCTGAGGAATCAAATACACCAAACTCACCACCAGTGTGCTTACCCCCGCCGCTGACTTGATCCCCTGCGATCGAAACTTGCTCGCCAACGCGTCGGCAAACGTATACTTTCCCAACCGCTTGAGCGGCTCTGCTATCACCAATAACGCAACCAACCAACCAGCAAGAAACCCTATGCTGTAGAGAAAACCATCAAATCCATAAAACGCAATCATCCCGCAAATCCCTAAAAAGGATGCCGCAGAAAGATAATCCCCAGCAAACGCAATTCCGTTGATGAACCAAGGTATCTCACCACCTGCCGCAAAATACCCCTCACTCGACTTAGCCTTAGACCCCAAGTAAAAACTCAATGCCACAGTACCAATTACCATCACAAGAAAAACAACAACCGCCAGTGGACTTGAAGAATAAATCATCGGAGATAGCTTTGTAGGTCAGACGTAACTCGGGAAGAGGATCTCACAACACTCACAAGGTAACAGCCAAAGCTCTCGCTCAGTTTGAACCTAGCTCTCGGCCATTAGCAACCGCTCGCCGCTCGATCGAACTACTCATCGCTCCATAAATCAATGCGACCAATAACGAAAAGACAATCAGCGCAACTCCGTATCCAACCGTCAACGGAATGCCATATACATTCGTAGTTGAGAACCACTCGAAGGCAAACATGCAAAGACCAATAAATCCTGCGTAAGCCAACGAGAAAACACTCAGCAAGATCACCCCTAATCGCTGACGCTTACGAATGACATCGGTATGTTCGACTTCCGTTGAGTTCGCATGGGAATGCATCGCTTCAATCCATCGGTGTGAAGTAATCGGAGAAAAAATAGCAAAGCTGCAAATGACTCCGTAAAGTGTACATCAAAGTGATTCCTTTCGCATCCATTGCAATCAATACAGACCTTCATCTTCAGATCGAATTCCCCCATTATTTCCAGCCGTTCATCGTTGTACGATGGAGAGATCTTGATCGATGCCCTCAAGACGCCTTGAGGAAAGCTGGCGTCCCAGACATGAACTACTTTGCATTCTCTAGGAACGCAATCAAGTCAGAGAGCTCCTCGACCGTCAACTGGTTTTCAAGCCCAGCCGGCATCACCGACACTCGACTTAATTCCCGGGCCGCAATCTCTGATTTGAAAACAGCCTTTCGACTGTCCGCAGAAACTTGAAGTTCAATCGATGTCAGTGTCTCTGCAACGACCAACCCCTGAATCACTTCACCCTCCAATGTCTGCACTTTAACCCCCTGATACGCTTGCTCTAGCCTCGCACTAGGGTAAAGGATCGCTTCGAGAAGGTCCCGCCGCGAACGAGATTGCCCAATCTTGCTCAAATTCGGACCTACATTCCCACCGACATAACCTACCTGATGACACGCACTACAAGCCGCCTTCGCTGACCGAAACACCTGATACCCGCGTCGAGGATCACCCGCGTTCAATTTGGTCAACCAAGCTTCTACTCCTTGCCGAACATCCTCCTGCGGTTGCTGCCACCTTCCAAACGCGCCCTTCCAATCTTCTTGACTCGACCTCCCCAATGATTTCAACAAGGAGAGAGTTGCGTCAAGAGATAGTGATTTGGATGCCGGAGTATGATCCAAAAGCTGCACCAACTCTGCTTCTGCCTCAGGAGTAGCACCCCGCAGATAAGCCTCCAAGACTCTTGGTAAGTGAACGACACCAAC
>JBIJCS010000378.1:0-5026 GCA_044344575.1 Pirellula sp.
TTCCAACACCATCAGGGTACTCAGCCAGGGTACTCAGCGGAGCAATCCTGACAATGGTGACTTGCTCAACATCTGCGAGGCAAATCCCCGGTCATCTTTCGTCACTACGATATGATCGCCTGGACGTAACGAGTAGTTGGTACCATCTTTGACCCGTTTACCGGAATCATCAAAGTCCACGTCCATTCGGACCGGGGCACCATTGCCGTTCGGGCGTAGAATCCTAACGTGGATCGGACCGAGCTTTTTGCGTAAATCAGCGTCTTTCACGACGTCTGCAATAAACATCGATTGGCCTTGGATCAGCGGGATCTTTTCGAAATGCCGCTTGCTATCGACCACTTCTAACACCACACTCGTCTCATCGCTCGGTGCGGCTTGCATCACTCCATTGGGCCCGACCGTGTAACCTTCTCGCTTGATTTGAGATAAATCCAAATCATCTCCGGGACCACCTTTGCGACCGAACAAGGTCGTGCAACCGGTGTTCGCAAGAACCAGCAACGCTGTACAGAGCAGGGTCACGGAGCCCCCTGTCGAGCGGGAAAGTGGCAAGGATTGTGAATCAGCGGACGGAGTTCGGGATCGCTTCATGATCGAATCTAATGCTGCCAAAGGTGAATATTGCGATTTCTGAAATCGTTCAAGTGTCCGATCGGGCTCAGGCCCAACCTGGACACTCTCTTCTGGTTGATGCTTTTTGTTCATGCAGTCAGGCGTTCTTCGTCATCGGATCAGGGAGCGAGTGAACTTGACCTGAAAATCGACTTAATCGTTAAATTCGGAGTTATGTTGCCTATTTTCACAGGTCGCCGTTACCGGAAACGGCCCCTTTCCGCGGATGGTCCGCTCCTTTGGGCACTTCGTGGAAAACTGGCAAAAAATATTGTCTCGACAATGGTTGTTCAGACGACTATAGTTGCGGTATGAAGACAAGCGAGGCTACTTCCAAAGACAACGAAGCCCAGAACAACGATGTTAAAAGCAACGGTGTGGGTGAGGTCGCTGAGACACGGGGTCGCAAATTTGATTCGCCGGAGCAAGAGGTATATCTCTCGATCTGGAGAACATACGACCGCCTCAGGTCGTTGGAAGATGGGCTTTTTGCGGGATTGGATCTGACCCCACAACAATACAACGTGTTGCGGATCCTGCAGGCAGTCGCTCCGAGACCACTTCCTACGTTGAAAATTTCGGAACGGCTGATTTCGCGTGCTCCTGACATCACTCGGATGATCGACAAGCTTGAGCAGAGGGGACTCGTCACACGGGTTCGCTCGCAAGAGGATCGACGAACGGTGTTTGTTGCGATCACCGAGAAGGGCTTGCAACTACTCGCTGAGCTGCAAGGTTCCGTGGAGCGGATGCATCGCGACCAAGCGGGGCATTTGTCACAAGTCGATAGTGCGGAATTGTGTCGCTTGCTCAAGAAGTTGCGCAAGCCGCATGAAGGTGTAGGAAGTTCGTGGTAGGGACTTAGACCAAAGAAGCGAAGTAAAGGGTGAACCGATGATTCAAGCAGACAATCAACCGGATGTAATCGTTATCGGCGGTGGTCCTTCGGGGACCGCGACTGCGACGATTCTTGCGTTGCGAGGATATCGTGTTACGGTCTTCGAGCGAGATCGCTTTCCGAGGTTTCACGTTGGTGAGTCGTTGATTCCTTACTGTTATCCGGTGATGGAACGGATCGGAATGGTTGGGAAGCTCAAAAAGAGTCATTTCACCAAGAAGTATGGTGTTCAGTTCATCAATGAGCACGGCAAGCTTTCTGAGCCGTTTCGTTTTTCGCAGTACGACCCGCATGAGCGTTCGCAAACTTGGCAAGTCTTGCGTAGTGAGTTCGATCAGATGCTTGCAGAGAATGCGAGGGAACACGGAGTAGAAGTCGTCGAGGGGGCGAGGGTGCTCGATGTGGTCGTTGAGGAAGACGGCAATGGCGGTAGTCGGGTGGTTGGAGTAAAGGTTAAGTGTGGTGATGAGCCGACGAAGATAGTGCGGTCTCGTGTGGTGGTCGATGCGAGTGGACAGTCTTCGTTATTGATCGATCGCATGCAGCTGCGTGAATGGGACGCCGATTTGAAAAAGGCTGCGATATGGACGTATTACAAAGGAGCGAAGCGAGAGCCGGGTCAGGACGCTGGTGGAACGATTGTGATTCAGACCGAAGGGAAGAAAGGTTGGTTCTGGTACATTCCTTTGCATGATGATGTCGTCAGTGTCGGCATTGTTGCAGATCATGATCACTTGTTTAAGAACCGAGACACGAAAGATCCTAAAGAGATATTTCATCAGGAAGTCGCGCGTTGTCCTGGGGTTCAACCACGGATTGCGGAAGCGACTTGTGTGTCGGAATATCGAGTTTTGAAAGAGTATTCCTACAAGGCATCGAAGGGTGCCGGGAATGGCTGGGTGTTGGTTGGTGATGCATTTGGATTTCTCGACCCCTTGTATTCCTCTGGAGTCTTGCTCGCGTTGACTTCTGCGGAGATGGCGGGAGATGCCATTGCCGATGCGCTCGATGTCAACGACCCGAGCGAAGAGCGGTTGCGGGCTTGGGAGCCTCTGCATCGCAAGGCGATGGAACGGATGAAGAACTTGGTTCGCGCGTTTTACGATGGGTTGAACTTCGGCCAGCTTGTGCGTAGACACCCAGACAAGAAGAATTTGATTACCGACATTTTGATCGGGAATTTGTTCAAGGACGAGGTCGACGAGTTGTGGCCTTTGATTGAGGAGTTGCGTCAGGAAGAGAAGATGGCGCAGGTTGGCTAACCGGGGGCTGTTTGAGAGTGACTTCGATTCTTTTTCGGCGCGACGTAGTCCCGGTAAGGATCGATACCGAGCTCTTGCTAACGCCGAAGTGTTCAGCGACTAAACCGATGAGTTTTGCGTTGGCTTTTCCGTCGACGGGTGGGGCTTGAACGTGCGCGACCCAGGTTCCATCGTCGAGAGCCTCTAATCGGCTTTGTTTCGCGTTCGGTTTTGTTTTTACTTCGATGATCACGACGATTCCCGCAGGGGACTTCTAGGAAAGGGGTATTCTGGAGTCTGGGCTTGAGAGTATCATCCTACACGAAACCGAATGCGCAAACGCATGGAGATTCACCATGTGGCAGACTTCTAGGGCGACGATCTTCCTTGATAGCTCATCATGAGTCAACTTCCTCTGTACCTCGATTGCAACGCTTCGAATCCTATTGACGCAAGGGTTATCGAAGCGATGACAAGTGCGATGCGGGAGCTAGTGGGGAACGCTGGCAGTCCGCATGGTCATGGAGCGAGGGCGAAGGAAGCGGTGCAACATGCTCGGGATATTGTGGGAAGCGTTGTGGGGGTTCGCCGGCATGAAGTCCTTTTTACGAGCGGGGCAACCGAGAGCAACAACCTTGCGATCTTGGGACTGGCGGCATACGGCAAACGGGTGGGGAAGAAGCATTTGGTAGCGTCGCGCATCGAGCATAAGGCAGTGTTAGAACCGTTGCAGCATTTGCGAGACCAGGGTTTTGAAGTCACGCTGGTACCACCGAATCCGACGGGACAAGTTCCCGTACAGCGGATGGTTGAGGCGTTGCGTAGCGACACGTTATTGGTATCGCTGATGCAAGTGAATAATGAGACGGGGATTCGCCAACCGATCGAGGAGGTTGCAGCAGCAGCGCATGCGAGAGGGGTTTGGATGCATGTAGATGCAGCGCAAGGGTTTGGGAGGGAAAATGGTGCGTTGATGCATCCGGGAATCACACTGATCAGTGCGAGTGGCCATAAGATCTATGGCCCACAAGGGATTGGTGCTCTGATCGTTCGCAGGGAACGCAATGAACTACCGCCGCTTGATCCACTGCTGTTCGGTGGGGGACAGGAGTTGGGGTTACGTTCTGGAACGTTGCCTGTGCCGTTGATTATAGGGTTTGCCAAGGCATGTCAGTTAGCGATGGAGGAGGGGCTATTTCGGGCGCAGAGGTGTCAAGCTATTCGAGAGCGTCTACTCACTTGGTTTCAGGAGCGTGGGGGAATGATCCATGGGGATCGTTCCCTCGCACTTCCGCATGTCTTGAATGTTTCGCTACCGGGATGGGAGGCTGATGAGTTGATCGAAGCGATTTCGCCTTGGGTCTCCATCTCGAATGGTTCGGCATGTACAAGTGTTTGCGCGACGGCGAGTCATGTATTGAGTGCGATGGGGATTGCTGGCGAGGGGCTCGACAGTGCAGTGCGTTGGTCGTGGAGTCACGAAACGGAAACGGGGGCTTTAGAAGTAGCCTTAGCGGGGGTGTCGGAAGTTCTCCGCCATGGTCGCATCTAGAGGCTTGGGGTGAGGGCAAGAGCAACAGCACCCACAAGAGCAACAGCCAGGCAAGAGCGACAGCCATGCTAGAGCAACAGGTCGAGGAACGCGGGTGTTCGACGGCAGATGAGCGTTGGGTTATTTAGAACCTAGAGGCCACTGATTGCCTGACTTGGCTTGGTTTCGGCTCGAACCCCAAAGTTCGTTGTTGTGTTCGGACAGCAAACCGTCTTTTGGGCGAACCTTCGTCTCGTTCGGGCTAACATTGGTCGACGCTCGAGAGTGTTCTGTCGAGTGTCCGTTCGCTTGAACGTTGTTTCCAAAGCCCGAGTTGCTTCCAAACATGGAAGAGCTACCGAAGGTATTTGCACGATCGGAGGGATGGGAGTTTGCGGAGAACGACGACGGCTTGGCCAAGGAAGGCCGAAGATTGTCCGCGAAAAAGTCGGTTGACCAAAGACGTCCCATACAATGAGTTCCGGGAGGGAGCAAACTCGAAAAGGGTCCTGCGTAATCGTTATCGTCGTTCCAATCCGCCAACTTGAAAAAATCAAGAAGTTTGATTTTGGCAATCGTCGGGTACCGATCCGAGGTGGGAGGGAGGTTCCAGGTGGCTTCGCCGGGGAACGATCGAGTTCCAGGGTGGTTTTCAGTACCTTTTTTCCACGATTGCGGTTAACTTATTGGCTCGTCGCATCGGTTGCGGCCCCAAATTTTGGGTCGCGAGAGCTTATTCCA
>JBIJCS010000379.1:0-5011 GCA_044344575.1 Pirellula sp.
TCCTTTTGGGTTTCCGTTTTCTGAGGCTCGTTTGTTAAGCACTTACGGTCCGGAAGTCTATCGCAAGCTGATAGGTAAGCCGGCACCATTGCCTTTGGGAAGCGATGCAATGGTGGTATCGAATGGGCTGTTCAAGACCCCTACGTTGCGAAACGTTGCATTGACCGCACCGTATATGCATAACGGTGGGTTCCGGACCCTGCGGGAGGTCGTCGACTTCTATAACCGAGGGGGAGATTTTCCTCAGGAGAATGCGAAGGACTTGCATCCGGCAATGGTACCGTTGCAGCTTACGAACAGTGAAAAAGATGCCTTGGTGGCTTTTCTTCAGTCGTTAACGGACGAACGCGTTCGATATCGGCGTGCTCCATTTGATCATCCGCAGTTGTTTCTTCCGAATGGTCACATTGGGACGACAAGTTCTTCCCGGGACAATGGTTTGGGACATGCATTGGATGTCACGATCGAGTTACCGGCGACGGGGAGTACGGGTGGGAGGCCGTTACGGAACTTCTTGGAATAGGTACTGTAAGTCGAAGGTCTCACGCCAAGAAGCCGATTGGTTTTTTGTTTAGCAGTCAGCCGGAGGCGTACCCGTCACGTAGGGTATGTGCAGCGGTCTCCCGCTCATCGACCTGTGATACCTACAATCCCCTAAGTACCATTTATTCCGTGCGAACGGTTCAAACCAAGGACCGCGGAACATACCGGTGTGTTCATGTCTCACGCAAAGGAGCAAAGACGCCAAGAAGCCGATTGGTTTTTTTGTTTAGCAGTCAGCCGAAGGCGTACCAGTCACGTAGGGTATGTGTAGCGGTCCGCAGCTCAACGACCTATGATACCTACAATCCACTAAGTACCATTTATTGCTTGCGAACGGTTCAAACCATGGACCGCGGAACATACCGGTGCGTTCATGTCTCACGCAAAGAATCCAATGGGACAGGTAGGGGCTGGGGCGAACCGGGCTCAGGCTAGAATGTCTTGGATCACGTTCGCTCCTTCGACTCCGGTTAGTTTAAAATCGAGGCCTTGGAACTTGTAAGTGAATGCATTGTGTTCGATACCGAGCAAGTGCAACATGGTTGCGTGCAGGTCGTGTACAGTGCAGACATTTTCAGTGGCTGCGTAACCCAATTCATCCGTGTTACCATAGACGGTGCCTCTTTGAATACCTCCTCCTGCCATCCACATGGACATTGATTTGTTGTGATGGTCTCGCCCGATTGGACCTTTGTTCTGCTGGGACATAGGAGTTCTTCCAAATTCCCCTGACCAAACCAGTAGTGTGTCGTCGAGCATCCCGAGTCGTTTCAAGTCTTTTACGAGTGCTGCGCTGGCTTGGTCAACTTCTTTGGTTCTTAGGGGTAATTCTTCTTTCAGAAGGCTGTGGTGATCCCAATCGCGATGATACAGTTGGATGAAGCGAACCCCGCGTTGAGCTAATCGTCGAGCGAGTAGGCAGTTGCTTGCATAAGACCCATCACCGACTTGGCACCCGTACAAATCGAGAGTTTCTTGGGTTTCGTCTTGGGTGTTCATTAATTCTGGGATGCTGGTCTGCATTTCGAAAGCTAGTTCATATTGCGCGATGCGGGTTGCGACTTCTGGATCTTGGGAATCGCCGGCGTAAATTTGATTCATAGCATTGATCGCTGCGATATCGTCCGCTTGTTGTTGCTGGTCTATCCCTGGCGGGTTGTTCAGGTACAGAACCGGTTCGCCTCGGCTGCGCAATTGCACTCCTTGATGGCGGCTGGGTAAGAAGCCGCTACTCCATTGTCTTGCTGCGATGGGCTGTGGTGATCGGCCTTTTCCGGTGGATACCAGAACGACAAAGCCCGGCAAGTTTTCTGCTACGGAACCTAGACCGTAGTGAATCCAAGCTCCCATGCTAGGTCTACCGGAGATTTGGGAGCCGGTGTTCATGAACATATGAGCAGGGTCGTGATTAATCGCGTCGGTGGTCATCGAGCGAATCAAGCAGATATCGTCGACGATGCCACCAATATGGGGGAGTAGTTCACCGAGTTCGGTGCCTTGCGAACCGTATTTCTTGAAGGCGAACATTGGCCCGAGGCATCGCAGTTCTTGACCTTGCAACTGCGCTAGTTGTTGGCCTCGCGTAAAACTCTCTGGCATAGGTTGCCCATGCATTTGTGCCAGTTTCGGTTTTGGATCGAAGAGTTCAAGGTGAGATGGACCTCCTGCCATGGTCATCCATAGGACCCGTTTGGCTTTTTGGGGCAGTGGTAGATTTTTCAGGATGCCACGTGAGTCGTTGGCTGGTGTATTTTTGGTAGGAGAATTTGCGAACGAATTACTTGCTTGGTTCAGTAGAGGAGACTGGTTCAGCAAGGAGGAGAGCGCGGCAGCACCGATGGTGCTTTGGGATAGCATTCGGCGCCGGCACAGCAGTTTGGTTAGATTCGATTGGGACATGCTATTTAATTACGGGTGATTGATTCGTGTAGATTTAGCAAAACTCGTGCGACGTGAGTCCAAACATCGCGTTCCAGGTTGTTGTTGGTTTCAATGTTGGTTTCAATATTGGTTTCAATGTTGGTCGGAGTCTGGCGCGATGAAACGTTTAGACGGATATTCTGAGATTGTTTTTTGATCAACGATTTGAAAAGTTCGGATTCCGAATGGGTGGGATTGCGCTGAAGGGTCTGCTGCATCATCCAATCGATGCGTTGGGCGATCCAAAGGTCGTTAGTTTCTGATTCGGGGACAGCGTGTATTGCACGCATTGCAAAACCGCGTGCGGCTTCTACATAGGTCGGATCGTTGAGCAACACGAGGGCTTGTTGGGGTATGTTTGAACGTGTTCTTTCCGCAATGCATTCCTCGCGGCTTGGTGCATCGAAGGCTAATAGGCTTGGATGTAAGAAAGTGCGTTGCCACCAGGTGTACAGGCCTCTACGGTATTGTTGCTCGCCGGAGTCGGCGGTGTAGGTGCGAGTGGGAAAGTTCAGGTTCTCCCAGTAACCATCCGGTTGATAGGGTTTAGCGCTTGGGCCACCGATCTTCGGTGAGAGCAATCCTGCAATTTCAAGAGCTTGATCGCGAATCAACTCAGCATCGTGTCGCCAAGGGCTTTGGCGACTTGTGTAGCGGTTCATGGGATCTTTGGTGAGGGAAGCTTGGTTTGCAGTCGAGCTGCGTTGGTATGTTTCGCTCAGTACGATCGAGCGAGCCAGCTGTTTGAAGTCCCAGCCACTGTCCATGAAATCGCAAGCCAGCGAATCGAGCAGTGGTTGGTTGACAGGCGTTTCGCCTTGAGCTCCGAGATCGTCGAGGACTTTGCTCAAACCGATTCCGAAGAAGTGTTTCCAAAGGCGATTGACCACAACGCGAGCGGTGAGAGGGTTTTCGCGAGACACTAACCAATTTGCGAGATCGAGTCGACTCAGTGGGGTGGGGTTAAGGCGTTCAGTTTGAAGGGCGGCGGGGAAAGCTGGTTGCATGATAGGGCCGGATTCATCCATCCAGTTGCCTCGTGGGAGCAGCCGAACCGTTCGGCGTTTGTCCGTGCTTTTTGTAACCAAACATTTCGGTGCGTGTTTCAGCAAGGTTTCGATTTCCTTCTTTGTAGCTTCTCGCTGTGATTCATCTAGTTCCTGAGGTTCACCGGAGTTGGTTTGCTGTATGGATTGTTGTAGTCGTTCGAGCTCTCTCTTTTGGTCTTGGTCTAAGACGGGGATACCTTCTTCTCTGGGAGCGACGATTCCTTCTTGGATGTCTGCGAAAAATGCTCCGAGTGCATAGAAATCGTGCATGGTGATGGGATCGTATTTATGATCATGGCATTGGGCGCATCCGATGGTTTGGCCGAGCCAAACAGTGCCGATGGCACGAACGCGATCGGCAAGCATTCTGGCTTCGTAGTCTTTTGGCTGTGCGCCACCTTCTTCGGTCGTAAGGATCAACCGATTGAACGCGGAAGCGATTCTGGTTTCTTGGGTTGCATCTGGAAGCAGATCACCAGCGAGTTGTTCGATGGTGAAACGGTTGAAGGGTTTGTTTGTGTTGAATGCAGCGATGACATAATCACGATAGGGCCAGATATTGCGAGGGTTGTCGCTGTGGTAGCCGATGGTGTCGGCAAAGCGCACTAGATCGAGCCAGCCGATCGCCATGCGTTCTCCGTAGTGAGGATTGCTCAGCAGTTCTTCTACGAGGATTGGATAAGCGTCTGGACGGGAGTCCAAAACGAAGGCTTCTACACGTTCAGGGGTTGGGGGTAAGCCGATCAGGTCTGCGTAGAGGCGGCGGATCAAAGTGCGGCGATCGGCTCGTGGGCTTGGTTCGATTCCTTGATTGGCAAGTTCGGCATTCACCCAATAGTCCAATGCCTGACTAGTTCCAGAGTTGGTGGCAACAGAAGGGGTAGGGATAGGGGAGCGAGTTGGGGGGATATAAGCCCAATGGGTTTGGTATTCGGCACCTTGTTCGATCCAGGTTTCCAGGAGTTGGATTTGTTCGGTCGTAAGCGGCTTCTTCGTTTCAGGCGGTGGCATGATTTCGGAAGCGTCGTTCGAGTGGATTCGAGAAATCAAGTTACTCTTGGAGAGCGAGCCGGGAGTGATGGCTTGCAGATCGATTGCTGGCTGGCGTTGATCGAGTCTCAAATCGGCTTGGCGATTCCCGCCATCTGGGCCGTGGCATGCGAAGCAGTGGTTCGAGAGGATTGGTCGAATATCGCGGTTGTAATCGAGTTTGGTCGCAGAATCTTTGCTTTGGGATTGCGCGATGGCGAGGGTGGATTGAAGTGTGACGAGGGCCAGGCAGAGTAGGGGAGGGGGTAGTTGGGCAGCCATCGTAGCGGGTTGTGGTGGGTAGGAGGTTGGATTGGTTGTGCGGTTAGGCAGGTCGATGAGTGTTTGTATTGTCGGTCGCGGGCGGTTCGTTTGAAAGGAGTCTATGGGTTTCTGGATAGAAATGGGAGGAAACGGTAGGGTTTGGCAGTTTATAAGGTCTGGTTTCGAGCCCCAAATCTGGCTTGGAG
>JBIJCS010000030.1:0-16717 GCA_044344575.1 Pirellula sp.
GGGTGTGAAGCGGTTGATTGCGGTGCCGATGAGGTTGCCGGCGATTCGGTTTTCTGACGTGCCTACGTTTTCAAGTTTGATTCCCCAGTCGGTATTACCAGAGATGAGGTTACCTTCGATGGCATCATGGATGCCGTCGCCGTTGGTGCCGATGACATTATTTTTTGCCCCGCTAGTGATATTGACTCCGATGACATTTGGGATGGCGAAGTTGCCGGTCGGATTGGTACCGATGAAGTTTCCTCGGAAGTGGTTTCCGACGGCAGCGGCATCGACGATGCTGATTCCTTCGGATCGGTTACCGGAGATGACGTTGCGTTCGGTTGTATCGGCGAGTGCGTCGCTATTGGTGCCGATGATGTTGTCGGTCGCTTGCTCGAGGCGTACGCCCCAGGTGTTTCCGAGGGGAGCGGTTCCAGTGCTATCGATTCCGATCCAGTTACCGGCGACACGGTTTTTGGTAGTCCCGCTGGAGAGATAGATCCCGTGATTGGTGTTACCTGAGACGAGGTTGCGTTCGAGGGCATCGGAGACGCCGTCGCCATTGGTCCCGACGATGTTTTCTTGGGATTGGTTGACAAGCATGATCCCAAAAGCGTTGGCGATGGCAGCGGAGCCGTCGGCGTTGGTTCCGACTTGGTTTCCAGCGACGCGATTAGATTTGGTGTCGGCGCCAGTAATGAAAACGCCAGTGTTGGCGTTGCCTGAAACGAGGTTTCCTTCGATGGCATCTCCAACGCCATCACCGTTGGTGCCGATGATATTGTTCTTGGCTCCATCACCAACGTAAATGCCTGAATTATTAGGGAGAGCTGCCGAGCCACTTGCATTGGTTCCGATGTAATTGCCTGCGACTTGATTATTGTGCGAAGTGATGTAAACGCCTACAGCCCAACTCCCTGAGATGACATTGCGTTCGAGATGATCGCTGATGCCATCGCCGTTGGTGCCAACCCGCGTGTTGCTAGACTCATTATCGAGTAAGACGTTGACCCAGCTAGTCGTATTGAGATCGACAGTTCCTGTAACATCGGTGCCGATGAGGTTACCGGCGATGACGTTATTGTGCGATCCTGGACTACGAACGAGCAGTCCTGCTTCGGTGTTTCCAGAGACCACATTGCGCTCGATTGCATCACCGATTCCGTCGCCATTGGTACCGATGACATTGTTGGAAGCCTGGATCCAGATCGCGATGCCGTAGCGATTCGGTAGGGCTTCGAGTCCGCTAGCATTAGTGCCTATGTAGTTCCCCGCGATATGCGTAAATTGAACTCCCGCACCGTCGAGGACAATTCCCCAGTCGGTATTCCCCGAGATGACATTCCCGCTATTGGCGGTGGTGCCGTTGGTGCCGATGATGTTGTTTGCTGCCTCGGCGAAGAGGTATACACCGGTAGCATTCGGGATAGCGAGAGTTCCATTTACATCAGTGCCGATGTAGTTGCCGGCGATCGTAGTATTTTGTGCTCGGCTAGCGATCCCATTGCCTTGAGTTCCGGAGATGACATTGCGTTCGAGGGAGTCGCTAAGACCATCGCCGTTGGTGCCGATACGGTTGTTCGAAGCGCCGAAGTCGACGAAGATCGAGGCCCAGCCGCCGTTGCGAAGTACGGTTTCGCCGGTGGAGTTGGTACCGATCAAGTTACCGGCGATAGAGTTATTGGACGTTCCAGCATGGCCTAGATAGATGGCATGATGGGTGTTTCCCGAAATGAGGTTGCCTTCGATGATGTCGTGGATGCCGTCGCCATTCGTGCCAACGATGTTGTTCGTGGTGCCGGAGAAGATACTGACTCCAGCATTGAAGTTTGGTATTGCAGCGCTTCCGTCGACAGAGGTTCCGATATAGTTTCCGGCGATACGGTTATTGGTCGAGTTAGAGTTCACGATGGATACCCCACTGACACGATTTCCCGAGATGACATTGCGCTCGTTGATATCACCGGGGCTGCCATCGCCATCGGTCCCGACGATATTGAATTGAGCACCGTTTGCTAGGGAGAGCCCGTCGGCTGCATTTGCCAGTGCCACGGTCCCGGTGATATCGGTACCGATGAAATTCCCTGCGACTTTGGAATGGGTACCTTGGATGTAAATACCGTATCCTACCGACCCCGATACGACGTTGCGTTCGGCGGCATCGCTGATGCCATCGCCATTGGTACCGATGCGAGTCCCTGTAGCTGCTTGGACAGCGATGGCGGTCCAGCCTTGATTGGGCAATGCGGCGGTACCTGTGGCGTCGGTACCGATGAGGTTACCGGCGATGGCGTTGTGATGCGCGCCGTCTCCGACCACGATTCCGTGACCGGTATTTCCGGAGATAAGATTGCCTTCGATTGAATCTTGGTTGCCATCGCCGTTAGTGCCGATGATGTTGTTGGATGCACCATCGAAGATACCGATTCCGGCGTAGCGATTACCCAATGCAGTTTTTCCGGTGATATCGGTACCGATATAATTTCCGGAGACTCGATTGTCGCGCGATTGCGCTTTATTGATTCGGATGCCCCACTCGGTTGCAGATGCGATGATATTGCGTTCGAGAAGATCGCTGTTGCCGTTTCCATCGGTCCCTACAAGGTTGTTCGGAGCTTCGAGTAGAACCCCGACCTGTAATGGTATCGAATAGGTACCCAAGGCGTTAGTGCCCAGACGATTCCCCTTGATCACATTATGGGAACTCGTTGAATCAATCGCTGTAACACCAAATATTCCGCCTGCGAAGAGGTTGCCCTCGAATGCTTCTCCGGGGCTTTGGTCGTCCACCACCCCGATCGTATTGCGAGTGGCTCCCTCGCTCATTCCGGTTCCTCCTTGCATGGTGCCGATTTGGAAGCTACCGGTTACATCAACTCCCGCGTAGTTGCCAGAGATAGCGTTATCCCATGCGTTTAAAATATAGAATCCACTTGTATTTGTCCCGGTTGCTACGTTTCGTTCGAGGACGTCGGAGACACCGTCGCCGTTGGTGCCGATACGATTGAAGCTTGATCCGTCCCGGATCACGACGGCGGCCCAAGAACCGTTGCTCAGTAGTTCGGTACCTCCGGTTTTGAATCCGACGAGGTTTCCTGCGACGACGTTGAATTGGGAGTTGGATCCGGAGATTTGTAGACCGTGGTTGAGGTTTCCGGAGATCAAGTTTCCTTCGTTTGCGTCATTGGTTCCATCACCGTCGGTGCCGACGAAGATGCTGCTGCTGTTATGGATCATGACCCCCATGTGATTTGGCTGTGCAATGAGACCTGCTTGGTCGGTTCCCAAGCGGGAGTTTTGCACTTTGCCGTTGCTTGCATTGAGGAAGTAAATTCCAAAACCATTTGCGAAGTTGTTAACGGTTAGATTGACGATTTGGACATTGGAACCATCGATTGAAAGGCCGTGCTGTGGCGCGTTGGTGCCATCGATGGTGACGCGGTTTTCGCCATCGATGGTCACGGCACTGCTAATCCAAGGAAGGCTAGCGGCGGGGCGAACGGAGGTAATTTCCGGTGCGAAGACGATTCGGTCTTCGCCCGCTTGAGCATTGGCCAAGAGGATCATGTCGGAGAGGGAACCGGGTCCGGTTCCTTCTGCGACGGTGACCGTAAGGACGGGATTGCTTGCGAGTACCCGGCGCGATTCAAGGGCTTCGAATTGCAGTTTACGTTTTCCAAGTCGTAGATTGTTGACCAGGAGTCGTTGGAGTCGATTGCGCTTGCGGGAGTTGGAAGATCGGGTCATTAGGGGAAGACGCGTCGGAAATAGTGGGCAGTGTTCGCGAACAACAACGTCGCGGCGGAGAACCTGCCTCTATTGGTTAAATCGCGAAGCGAATCCCAAGCGAAAAAAGTTTTTGAAAAAAGGGAAAGAAAGTTCTGTGCATTGAAGGCCGGGGGGGAAAAAAGAAACGGAGGCCAAGGCCTCCGTTTGATGGTTTCGTTTGGTTACCGCGAGTGCAGGAAAGCACAACTTGCGGTAGGATCACCGATTAGTGATCTCGGTTTAGTGATCTCGGTATGGGCGACGTTGGCCACCGCCACCGCCACCGTTGCCACGACCGCCGCCGTAGCCACCGCCACCGCCGCCGTAACCACGGTCGCCGCCGCCACCGTAACCACCACCACCGCCGCCGCCACCGGAGCGTGGGGTATTTTCGCGGGGACGCGCTTCGTTGCACGAAATGCGACGTCCTGCGACTTCTTGCTGATTCAAACCTTCAATCGCTGCCTTTGCTTCTTCGGCATCTGGCATTTCTACGAACGCGAACCCACGGGAACGACCTGTTTCCCGTTCGGTGATGATACTAACTTTAGCGACTTGGCCAAAACGGCTGAAAGCCTCACGGACTTCGTCTTCCGTCGCGCGGAACGACAGGTTCCCAACAAAAATATTCGTCACTGAAACAAACCCTCGTAACACATGGCTCAGCGCGATGGCTGAGCGTTCCAAAAAACAGACAATGACCCAAGCTACGACCGAACAGATCCGAATCAGTCACGAACCTTTTCCACTCGATTCCTGAGCATCCAACTCCGCGATTATCGAGGATGCCCAAGTCTGCGTCAACGAGAATCCGCTCATTATTCCCGTTTGAATCTTAAAGTGTTTTCCGTTCATACCTCTGTCAAGCGAAGGCGACAGTGGTTCGAGTTGCTTGATGGACGGAGGTGATTGGGGTGGGTTAGAAACCACTGGTTGCTGGGGGAGGGTTATTGGTGATGGCGTTGGCGGGGGGTGTCGTCGGAGTGGGGGTAGGGTCGGAGTTGGTTCCTGGGACGACGCGAGGGCCGGCGAGGGTTGCATCGACGATCTTTTTGAGATCTTCTCCGTCGACGACTTCGACTTCCATCAATCGATTCGCAAGGGATTCAAGCGCAGCGCGGCGTTCCGTGAGGATACTTTGCGCTTGATTGGAGGCTTCGTCGATCAGGCGTTTGACTTCTTGGTCGATTTCGCGGGCGGTTTGTTCGGAGTAATCACGGCCAAAGGAGTCGTTGCCCCCGGTGGCGAGGAAGGGGGATCGGTTTCCTTCGCGGAAATTGACGCGTCCGAGTCGGCTCATGCCGTACTGCATGACCATGGCTCTGGCGATATTCGTAGCGCGTTCGAGGTCATTCGAAGCGCCGGTACTGATATCGCGGAAGATGATTTCTTCGGTGAGTGTCCCTGCAAGGAGGACTTGCATTTGTGCTTCGAGTTCGGGTTGGGTGACGAGATAGCGATCGTCTTCGGGGCGTTGCATGGTGTATCCCAAGGCGGCCACACCGCGTGGGATGATGGAGACTTTGTGAACCGGATCGGTATTCGGGATGGAATAAGCGACGAGCGCGTGGCCAGCTTCGTGGTAGGCGACCCGCAGTTTTTCGTCTTCGTTCATGATTCGCTTTTTCTTTTCCAAGCCGGCTGCGGCGCGTTCAACGGCATCGTTGAATTCTTCTTGGCTAACGACATTTCGACCTTTTCTCGCCGCAAGCAGTGCGGCTTCGTTGACGAGGTTCGCAAGATCGGCACCGACAAATCCCGGGGTGATAGAAGCGACTTGGCCGAGGTCGACGTTGGTAGCAAGTTTTACGTTTTTGACGTGGACTTTGAGGATATCTGCGCGTCCTTGTTTATCAGGTCGGTCGACGAGGACATGTCGGTCGAATCGACCGGCGCGTAGCAAGGCGGGGTCGAGGGTTTCGGGGCGGTTGGTGGCGGCCATGACGATCACGCCGGAGTTCGGGTCGAAGCCATCCATTTCCACGAGGAGTGCATTGAGGGTTTGTTCGCGTTCATCGTGGGAGCCTGGGATATTTCCAGCTCGGCTTTTTCCTAGTGCATCGAGTTCATCGATGAAAATGATGCAAGGGGATTTCGCGACGGCTTGTTGAAACATATCGCGTACACGGGCGGCCCCTACACCGACGAACATTTCCACGAAGTCAGAACCGGAAAGGGAGAAGAATGGCACGCCGGCTTCTCCTGCGATGGCTTTTGCAAGAAGCGTTTTTCCGGTGCCGGGTGGGCCGACGAGCAGGACGCCGCGAGGGATCCGACCGCCGAGGCGTTGGTATTTTTCTGGATGTTTGAGGAAGTCGACGATTTCGCGCACTTCTTCGACTGCTTCGTCGATTCCGGCGACGTCATGAAACATCACTCCGATATCTTCTTGCGCGTAGAGTTTCCCGCGCGAGCGACCGAACTGCATGGGGGATCCGATTCCGCCCATGCGTCGCATGAAGAAGTACAGTAGGGTCGAGATCAAGAAGAACGGCAGGAAGAACATCCAGAAGAACTGGGTGAGCATGCTTTGTCCAGGAGAGTTTCCCCAGGAGATGTTTGCGGCGGTTAGCTTTTCTTTCAGTTCCTTGTTGGTGCTTTCGGAGTTGTCTTTGATGGATTGAAAGATTCTGGCGCGCGGTTGGGTTGGTTGTCCGTCGACGATTTTTGCGACGGTGACTTCACCACGGACGCTCTCTTTATCGACTTGGACGTTTTTGATCCGGCTAAGTTCGTAGGGTTGTCCTTCGATGGTGATGGTTTTCGTGCCGGTGAACTCGGGGGCTTGGGCGGATTGCGTATCGTCCGTGTAGCGGGTTGCATCGATCAGTTGGATCAGCTCTGGATAGCGGATTTCTTGGTACAGAGCGCTGGAGACGAAGCTGAAGGCAGCCATGATCAGGAGGATAGCGAGCATGGTCAGCATGAGCCATGAGTTGCTCGATGCGGGGCTTCCGCCTGAATTGGATCGTTTATCTGATTTGTTGTCGTCAGCCATTGTGTCGTGCAGTCCTTGTGTGGTGCAGCCTTAGGTCGTGCAACTTTTGTGGAATTGGCGAGTGCATTGGTAAGCGATCTGGGGACGGCGGGGTGCCACCCTGAAAGCCCGTTAGGATGTCTTATTATGCACAGGTAGCAATTGCTGGGCAGGGATTGGCGTTGAGGATTTCCGTTTCAATCCCTAAAATCCGGAGAGATTAACGGGAGTAATGATTCCCCAGGACACTTGTGGGCAGGTTTTTCTGCATCGCTGGGGGGATAGGTAGTTTTGAGAAGTCGCGACCGCCGGGAGAAGGATTTGAGTTATCGGCAGAAGGTGGCCCTCTTGGGATCGACGGGGAGCATCGGGCGTTCGAGCTTGGAGGTACTTCGTGCGCATCGCGAGCGATTTGAGGTTGTTTGTCTTTCGTGCCATCAGAGTTTGGAGCTTTTTCAGGAACACTGCCAGGAGTTCCAGCCGGCTTGTGCGGTGGTTACGGGAGAGAAGACTTCATCGGTGCAGGAATGGTTACTTGATGGTGGTGCGAGTGGCGTGGGAACTTCGGCGCAGCGCAGGCATGGAATGGAAGCGTTGCTTGAAGCGTTGGAAAGTTTGGAAGTGGATATCGTCATCGGTGCGATTGTTGGGATTGCGGGGTTGCCTTCGAGTCTCGCTACGGTTTCGAAGGGGAAGCGATTGGCGTTGGCGAACAAGGAATCGTTGGTAGTTGCTGGCGAGCATTTAATGGCGCAAGCTTGTTCGACGGGTGCGGAGATATTACCGGTCGACAGCGAGCACAGTGCGATCTTCCAAGCGATGCAGGGGAGTGGACGCAAGGACGAGGTTCAGCGGATTATTTTGACTGCCAGTGGCGGCCCATTGCGTCAGTGGCCTTTGGAGCGGCTTGAGAATGCAACGGTTGCTGATGCCCTTGCGCATCCGACTTGGTCGATGGGCAGAAAGATCACCGTGGATTCTGCGACGATGATGAACAAGGCCTTGGAGGTGATCGAAGCGCGTTGGTTGTTCGATCTACCGGCAGAGCGAATCGAGGTGGTGATTCATCCGCAGTCGATCATTCATTCGATGGTGGAGTTTCGGGATGGATCGGTGGTATCCCAGATGAGTCCACCGGACATGCGATTGCCGATTCAGTATGCATTGACCTATCCGGAGAGGCTCGATTCGAAGTGTCACCGGATGGACTGGGGGCAGGTGCAGCAGTTGGAGTGGTATCCTGTGGATTTCGAGCGATATCCGGCGTTGAAGCTAGGGTTTGAGGTCGCGAAATCCGGGGGGACTTGTGGGGCTGTATTGAACGCTGCGAACGAGGCTGCCGTAGAACTTTTTCTTGAGGGCAAAATCCGTTTGACGGAAATTGCTAAAATTTGCGGGACGATTCTTCATCACCATACCTTTTCACCCCATCCGACGCTTGAGGAATTGCTGCGGCAAGACCGATGGGCACGCGATGAGGTTACACGTTGGGCTCAAACCACATGTTAGATTGCTTGTTCAGCTATTTCCCATGCGATTCCTTTTTCTTCCGCGAAGCGTTAGGGGACACGTGGTTTCTTGGGGCGACTCCGAGTTTATTGCAGGCTTGGGGGAATCGTATTTACAGCATAGTGGCTATGTTGTTGGGGTTGGGCTTTGTGATCTTCGTCCACGAGCTTGGGCACTTTTTGGCGGCCAAGATGTTTGGGGTCAAGTGCGAGAAGTTCTACGTTGGTTTTGATGTGCCGATGAAATTCGGTCCGATTCAATTGCCATCGAAGTTAGCCAAGTTTCAGTGGGGCGAGACCGAGTATGGAATTGGCAGTATCCCTTTGGGTGGCTACGTAAAGATGCTTGGGCAAGACGACGACCCGAGGAAGCTCAAGGAGGAGAACGAGCGGATTTTGGCGGAAGGGACTGCTGTCGGTGAGACGGGAAGTGGTGTTGCAGGTGGTAGCGAAGCAGGTGGCAAGCCGCGATTGGATCCTCGGTCTTATCCGGCCAAGCCGGTGTTTGCGAGGATGATCATCATCAGTGCCGGTGTGATCATGAATTTGATCTTCGGGGTACTGATGGCTGCTTGCGCGTACAAGTTCGGCGTCCCATACACACCGGCGGTACTCGGAGGAACGATTCCTGGCGATCCTGCTTGGAAAGCTGGGCTTCAGGCTGGAGATCGCATTGTCGGGATTGAGAATTCCCAAGATGAGGAGTTGTCGTACGATGAGGTTCGCAAGAAGGTAGCCGTCAGTGGCATTCGCAGTCTTGAGACTCCACTGAAGATCAGTTATTTGCGTGGGGACGAGCGCAAGTCGATCGAAGTCGCTGGGACGATGGCGCATGCGGATCCCGACGAGAGAATTAATTTTCAGGCGTTGGGGATTCTTTCTACAGCGACGACGACATTGAGCGATCAGCAGCCTTTTGATCGTGTACTGGAGCTAGAGAAACGAAGTCTTGGAGATTTAAAGCCGAATGATCGGATCATTGGTGTCGACGGAGTGATGCTGGAATCGGATCAAGAAGTGGGCAAGTTCATGGAGTATCAGCTCAATGAGTTGTTGCATCCAAGGCTTGCGAAGACGGTCGAGTTGGCGGTTGAGCGTAAGGAAGGGGAAAAAACACAGACGGTTCATGTTCCGGTTACCCCCCTGCCCTATCGGTCCTTGGGTGTTCAGTTTGAGCCTGACCAAGTGACGGTGGTGGCTCAAGGATCTGTGGCGGACGCGGCAGGTTTGCGGATGGGGGATGTTCCTGTATCGTTCAATGGAGCACCGATCAGTGACGCGGCTACGTTGCCGAATCGAGTTGCGGCGATGGCGGGTCAGATGGTAACGATGGAGTTTCGACGTGCGAACGAGGACAAGCCGATTCCTTTGCAATGGACGGTTCCCACACGGTTTTTGCTTGAGAATGATTGGATGGGATTGGGGGCTGCCGGTTTAGAGCTTCCTGGTTCCGGATTGGTTTTCACGCCATCGCGGCGAGTCTCCGGAGTGACCGAGGGATCGCCGGCTGCGACGAGTGGAATCGTAGCGGGGGATATTTTACAGCAAGTGCAGTACGGCAGTTTGAGCGATGAGCAGCGGGATTACTTAGGCAAACTTCAATTGGTCGATTGGTTTACGAACGCGGTGCCGATCGACAATTTGCGAAACGTTCAATGGCTGCATGCGCGGTTGCAGGTTTTGCCAGTGGGCTTGCCATTGAAGGTGGTTGTGGAGCGAGCAGGAAAGATTGAGGTAGCGGCTGCGAGTGTGGTTGAGGAAGCCAACGTGTACGCTGCGGACCGAAGATTTGCTTTGATGCCTTTACGCGATCAGTACCTTGCTGATTCTTGGTCGCAAGCTTTATCGCGTGGCTTTCAAGAGGTACGGCGTGGGATTGGGGATGTGCTGGAATTTTTGCAATTGATCGTTACAGGCAAGGCATTCAATTTCATTGGTGGTCCCGGTACGATTGCGGTTCAAGCTACATCGGCGGCATCTCAGGGAATTTCCCCGCTATTGATTTTCTTGACGTTACTCAGCGCGAATCTAGCGGTTGTGAATTTCTTACCTGTGCCAGCGTTGGATGGTGGGCACATGATGTTTTTGGCTGCGGAGGCGATTACGGGTAAACCGGTCAATGAGGATTTGCAGATGAAGCTAACGATTGGCGGCATCATTGCATTGCTCGGTTTGATGCTCTTAGCGTTTCGCAACGACTTCTTGTTTTTCCTCGGTTCCATGTGGATCTGATGCCGTGCGACCTTGGGTGTACTGCGCTTCGTTCTTGCTTCCCTTAATGGCAACCGCCGGGTTGTGCTTGGGGGGTTGGTGGGCGTGGCTGACACCGGCTTTTGTGTTTTTGGCAATCCCTTTGATTGATTGGCTGCTTGGGGTATCCGACGATTACGCCGATCGGGTTGCGCAGAGTGGGTCCGAGAATTCGATGGGGAGGCCGGAGAGTGCTTGGTGGAGTCGCGACGGGGTGTATACGGGAATCTTGATCTTCCAAGTGGCTTCCCAGTTGAGTTTGTTGGTTGTTTTGGGTCATTACTGGACGACTCAGCAAGCCGAGGTTTGGGAGCGGGTAGGTTGGGTGCTGTCGGTAGCGCTGAGTGTAGGTGGTGTTGGGATCACGGTGGCGCACGAGTTGGTACATCGTCAAGTTTGGTGGCAGCGGGGGGCCGGAAAGTTGATGTTGATGGGAGTGCTTTACATGCACTTTTCGATCGAGCATGTACGAGGGCATCATGCGAGTGTCGGAACTTCGGAGGATGCTGCATCGGCACCGCGTGGGATGAATGTGTATCGATTTCTCGTGCGTACGGTTCCGCTTCAGTGGTGGTCTGCTTGGGGATTGGAATGCAAGCGGTTAGGCAAGCACGGTCGTGCGGTTTGGAGTCATCACAACGAGATGTTGTGGTTTTTGATATTTCAACTGCTTTGGTTGGTTTTGTTAACATCGATGTTTGGCTTTGCGTTTTTACCCGTCTACTTGGTCGTCGCAACGTTATCGTTTGGGTTGCTTGAGGTGGTCAATTACATTGAGCATTACGGACTGCGGCGGGAGAAGGGTGAGAACGGGCGATACGAGGCGGTCGGTCCAGAGCATTCTTGGAACAGCAATCATCGATTGAGTCGTGCTTTATTGTTTGAGTTATCTCGGCATTCCGATCACCATTTGCATGCGCTCAAGCACTATCAGAGGTTGGCGAATGGGGAGCGGAGTCCACAGTTACCGAGCGGATACCCTGGGATGGTGTTATTGGCGTTGGTTCCACCGGTGTGGTTTTGGATGATGGACCGGAGGATTGAGCCGCAAAGCTAGGGCTGTTAGTGGGCTCGTTTTCACGAGTTGTTTTCGTCTTCGGCGACGGCAAAATCTTCATCGAATGCGGAGTCTGAATCGGCGTCTTCATCGTCATCGATGTTGTGGATGCGATCGTTTTGTAGATGTTCGTTTTGTAGGCGGGTGTTAGCAGTATTTGGGGTTTGGGAGTCGAGGGAGTTGGAGCGTTGGGAGTTAGGTTTTGATTGACGAATGATGGGTGGTGCATCCCAGTTATTTTCGCGACGGATTTTATTGGATCGCGATTTAGGGGCCGCGGGCTCTTCGGCGTTATCGCGCATACGTTCCCATTGATCGATGGTGATAACAACTTCACGAGCTTGGGATCCTGCGTAATCACCGACGATACCATCTTCAGCCATGAAATCGATCAATCGAGCAGCGCGACCGTAGCCGATGCCGAGGGCTCTTTGCAAGAGGGAGCAGCTACCGCGTCCTTCGCGTACAACGATATCGACGGCAGATTCGTAGAGATCATCGCGACGTTTGAAGGAGCCAGCGGCTTTGCCGTCTCCTTCCTTGTCTTCTTTGACTTTGAGTTGAACGAGTTCTTGGACGAAGTTCTGTTCGCCGGTGCTGCAATGATCAACGACAGCATTGATTTCATCGTCGCTCAAGTAGGTACCTTGGCCGCGTAGCAGGGTGCTGGTTCCGGGCCAGAGGAAGAGCATGTCCCCGTTACCGAGAAGTTTATCTGCTCCATTTTCGTCGAGGACGACTCGGCTATCGGTGCGGCTTGCGACTTGGAAGCTGATACGTGCGGGCAGGTTGCTTTTGATCAAGCCGGTGATGACATCGACGGTTGGTTTTTGGGTTGCGAGGATCAAGTGGATTCCGACGGCTCGGCTCTTTTGAGCGAGGCGAATGATATGAGCTTCGACTTCTTTGCCTGCGGTCATCATCAGGTCCGCCATTTCGTCGGCGACGATGACGATGAAGGGGAGGTGATCGGGAATCATCTCGGCTTCTTCGTCGTTTTCGGGTCGCAAGCGATCTCTAAGTTCATCGCGACCGAGTTGGTTGTAGCTGGTGATATGACGCACACCGGCGCGAGCAAGTAGTGCGTAGCGTTCTTCCATTTTGTCGACGGCCCAAGCGAGGATTGCTTCGGCTTTTCGCATATCGGTGACGACAGGGTGCATCAGGTGAGGGAGTCGTCCATAACCGCTGAGTTCAACCATTTTTGGGTCGATCATCAGCATACGGACTTCGTCGGGGCGACGGGCCATGAGGATCGAGCAGATGATGGAGTTCAAGCAAACGCTTTTTCCGGTACCGGTTCGACCAGCGATCAGAAGGTGTGGTAGGCTAGCGAGATCGACTGCGAGTGGTTTACCGGAGACATCTTTTCCGAGGAAGAGAGGTATTTTCATTTTGCGAACTTGCGGCGCACCTTCTTCGATGACTTCGCGCATTCGCACAACTTGTCGCTTCTCGTTGGGGACTTCGATACCAACGGTATTTTTACCAGGGATGGGGGCGACAATCCGCACGCTCGGGACGCGCAGGGCGATAGCGAGGTCATCAGCAAGACCGGTGATTTTCGAGAGTCTCAAGCCGGCTTCGAGTTCAATTTCGTATTGAGCGATCACGGGGCCGGTTTCGATTTCTACGACACGGATATTGAACCCAAAGTTGGCAAAGGTTTGTTCGAGCACGCGGGCTTTGCGTTTAACTTCTTCGGTTTGTTCGTCGTAGGAGAAGTCATCGCCGAGGGTCAGCAGTTCGACGGAGGGGAGAACATATTCTTCGCTACCGGCGGGGAGTTGGGTGTCGTTGAGGGAGTTGTAGAGCGAGTTGCGTTCTTCCTCTTCGTCTTGTTTTTTTCGAGTCTTCGAATTTTTCACGCGGGGACCGTTGTCTTTGGCGTTGTCCGCGTGGGCTTTTACGGAATGCGAGGTGGTGGGTTTGTTGGTGTCATCAAAGTCCTCCGAATCCGAGGAGTCGTCTTCGGCGTATTCCCATTCGTTCTCGTCGGAGCCATCTTCGTAGTCGGTAGCTTCATCGGTACCCTCGTCGTCGGAGGGATCCGAGCCTTCGTCAGCCTCGTTTGTTTCGGCTTCGTAGGTGTCGTTTACGGCATCCGATTCATCGTAGGCTTCTTCTGGATCGAGTTCGTCTTCTGTATCGAGTGCTTCGTTGCTGTTTTGGGTGTTGTGAGACGGTTTGTATTTGCCGGGTTTTAGGGAAGCGAGGTCCGTTCTTCCGATTGTTTTCGAGCCGGCGGTGAGGTCTTGGGTGCTGAAGGAGGTCGTGGCGCGGCGACCGATACGGATTGCGGGTCCATTTTCATCGGTCTCGAGATTTGGATCGAGTTCGACATTCTCAGCGGCTTCTGGGAGAGAACCTTTGCCAGCCACAGGGGTACCAAAGGGTTTCTTTCCTAAGTCAGAGAAGGATGGAATGGGAAGCGTTGCAGAACTGGATTTTGAGTTTTCGGGACGAACGGTCAGGGAGGATGGAAGATCGGAGTTGCGCGATCCGAAAATGCTGGTGCTTGTTGAGGAGGTGATGGTAGGAAGCCTGGGAATACGAATGGCTTTTGCGAAGGATACACCGTGTGAGGTAGCGAGTCCGAGGTAGCGGACCAGTGCGTATTCGGTGCTCAAGAGCAGTCCGATGCAGAGTGTTGCGAGGATGCAGATTAGTCCTCCGAGGAATGCGAAGTGGTGATTGAGCCAAGTGTTTAATAGAGCTCCCAGGTATCCACCACCTCCGATAGGGATTGGAAGTCCGAGGGAGAGTCCGAGGCGATCTGGTAGTGCGCAGAGAGCGGCAAGAACCAGAGTCCAGCCGATACTACGGCCCAGGGGGCTCGCCCAGGGTTGTTGTCGGAAGCAGACGAACCCAGCTAGGGTTAGTAGGCATGCGATGATGTAAGCACCGATACCGGTGGCTTGAAACAGTGTTTGGCTGACCAGTGCACCGAGGTATCCTGCGCCGTTTTGGATGGTTGGGTTTGCTGGGAAGCTTGCGGGTGTTAGCCAGGAGGACGCGGGTGTATTTGAGGTAGCAGAGGTGGTGGTAGGCGTATTGGCTAGGTCGGGCAAAATGATGGTAGGTTCTGAGACTGCGGTTGTATCCCAGTTGCGTGAATCGGAGACTAGAGAGTTGTCGAAGAGACGGCGTGCATCGTCAGCCGGGTCGTGGGTAAGGAGTGCTAACCAGACCAATGCAGCGACCCCGAAAAGACAAACGCCCACCATATCCCATCGAAGGGACCGCGAGAGAGTTGGGGGAGATTTCTCTTTGGACATAACAACAACCAGTTGGCGAGGAGCACTTCGAACGCGCGCAGAGACCTTGTCACAAGTGTTCCACGCGGAGGGTTGTGGAGGAGAGTAAGGTTGGGAAAAGTTGGTCGGTTGCCCCGAGGAGAGTCCGTACAATCGCTATAATCCGCAGTGCTTAGTGTGCAGATGGTGCTGCCGCTTTGGGGATGAGGTTCTTTCAATGGGTGGACAGCGATGGATGAATCCTACGATTATTCGTTTCGATCGGAATTGGTTGGGCCGGAATGTTACATAGCGCAGAATGCTACCGTGCGGGGGGATGTGCGTATTGGACGGGGCACGACGATTTTGTTCGGGGCGGTAATGCGAGGAGATGCGGATAAGATCACCATTGGCGAGGAGAGCAATCTACAGGACTTGGTCTGTTTGCATGCGGACCCTGGCTATCCGTGTGTGATCGGGGATCGCGTGACGGTAGGGCATGGTGCAATTGTGCATGGAGCGACGGTCGAATCGGAGTGTTTGATCGGCATCCGCGCGACGATTCTCAATGGCGCCGTGATTGGCAAGGGGTCGGTGATAGCGGCGGGTGCCTTGGTTCGAGAGGGGCAAGTGATACCGCCGGGATCTTTGGTGATGGGGATACCCGGGAAGGTGGTGCGTGAGTGCGGGGAACGAGAGGCGGGTATGATTGAGCGGGGTTGGCAGCACTATGTGGAGATAGGTCGGCGTTATCGTCAGACCGATGTATTAGTTGGTGACATGTTGAAGGACTCGAAAGGGGGCGTGGAATGAAGCCCAAGCGAGGCTGGCGAGGGGGTCGGCGAAAAAAGAGTGAGCCTGTGCAATTGGCAGAGGGTGCAACTGAATACGAGTTTGGGATACCGATCGCGGGGAAGATTCTCGCACGAGAGGCTTGGACGCAATGTGCTTTGAAGAGGTTGCCGCAGGAGGGAGCAGTAGATTGGGGGCAAGTCTTTGGACGAGAGGCACCTTTGGTGGTGGATATTGGTTGCGGAAATGGGCGTTATACCCTTGCATCAGCGATGCAGCGGCCCGAGATGAATCACTTGGCGATTGATTCCTTGCCGATGGTGGTGCGTTATGGTACCCGTCGCGCGAATCAGCGAGGGTTGCAGCATGTTCGTTTCGCGGTAGTCGATGGGTGGCGATTCTTGCATGCTTACTGTCAGGATGCTTCGATCGCAGAGGTACATATTTACCACCCGCAGCCTTATGCGGATCCGGATGACATTTCTAAGCGGATGTTGAATCCTGAGTTTATGGGTTGGATGTTCCGCCGTTTGATGCTTGGGGGAAGAGTCTATTTTCAGACGGACCGCGAAGCGTATTGGCAATATGTGGATCGCTGGATGCCCAGTTTGTTTCAATGGCGTGCGGTGCAGGGACCGTGGTCGGACGGCCCTGAGTTTCGTTCGCGAAGGGAGATTTTATCGCGCAAGGAGGGGTTATCGATTTACCGAGGAATTGGGGTTAAAAACCAGGAGATCACGGGAGATCAAGTTGCTGCATTGGTAGCAGGTATGCAGCAGCCTACGTTCGCGATTGAGGAAGAGTATTAGGTGCGAGCCTCCGGCTCGAGTGAGTTGGATAGAGAAAGTTGAGAATAGACACAGGCGGGCTAATTTCTCCCTGGCCTGCTTTGCTTCTCGGCGAGTTTCCCCGTAGCCACCGTTCTCTCGTAGCCACCGTTCGCCAGACGGTGGAGATTTTCCTGGCCACGTCCACCGCTTGGCAGCGGGTGGCTACGATAGGACTACGGTGGAGGTTTTCCTGGCCACGTCCACCGCTTGGCAGCGGGTGGCTACGATGGGACTACGGTGGAGATTTTCCTGGCCACGTCCACCGCTTGGCAGCGGGTGGCTACGATGGGACTACGGTGGAGATTTTCCTGGCCACG
>JBIJCS010000381.1:0-4996 GCA_044344575.1 Pirellula sp.
TCGAGTATGGAGAAGTTTCAGGAGACGGTTGAGCCTTACCGTAAAGAATTTCGAGAAGAAGTGATTGGTTCGTGGGGCAAGGAGAAGTTGGAGGCGAGACCTCGGACAAGGCTGGTGTATGAGCGGGAGAAGTTCCGTGGGTATGAAGTGGTATTGGACGTGTATGAGGATGTCATTGCGTATGGTGTGCTTTTGGTGCCGAAATCCAATGAGCCGATTGTGAATCGGCCGTGTGTGGTTTTTCAGCATGGTCTAGAGGGAAGACCAACAGACACGATTGTGAAGGATCATCCGGCGTATCACGATGTTTCGGCGCGGTTAGCGGAGCAGGGATATGTGGTATTTGCTCCGCAGAACCTCTATTTATTCACGGATCGTTTTCGGACGTTACAAAGAAAAAGTAATTTGTTGGGGAAGACATTATTTTCAACGATCATTGCTCAGCATGAGCAAATTGTTCAGTGGTTGGCGGGACGTCCGGAGGTTGATCCGAAGAGGATCGCGTTTTACGGATTGTCGTATGGCGGAAAGAGTGCGATGCGGATTCCTGCGTTGGTGCCGCAGTATTGTTTGTCGATTTGTTCTGCAGATTTTAACGATTGGGTTTGGAAGAACGCGAGTACATCGTCCCCGTATAGTTATGTTTGGACGATGGAATATGAGATCTTTGAGTTCGATCTTGGGCGCAAGTTCAATTATGCTGAGATGGCGACCTTGATTGCACCGAGGCCTTTTATGGTAGAGCGTGGGCATGACGATGGGGTCGCTCCGGATGAGCGGGTAGGTTTGGAGTTTGCGAAGGTGCGTCGCATGTATGCTTCGCGGTTAGGAATTCCAGACCGTACAGAGATTGAATGGTTCAAGGGGCCACATACGATTCATGGCGTGGGGACTTTTGAGTTCCTAAAGAAACATCTCAAGCCAGAATGGATGGCGGGTCCATAGGAGAGGGGCGATACGATGATCCAGCAAAGACTTACGGGTGTTGTTTTCGTTGTTTTTTGTTGGATGATGTTAGGGGAATTGAGGGGGCAGGTTCCGCAGAATTTGCCAAGCGTTCTACCACAACCTTCTCCGCAGTCGACATCTAGTAATTCGTTCCCTGTTCAGCAGGGCACGGGTATACCGCAAAAAAATTCTGCGGTGGATCCGCGATTGGAGCAGGTTCCTGAAGTACTGCGTCCATGGATACCTTGGGCGTTATGGGACGATGGAGTTTGGCAGTCACCCCCGACGTATCGAAGCGCGAATGAGCGGATTGGTCATTGGGTGTCGAAGGTGCAGATCGATGCGGATGAGAACGCGGGACGTTGGACGATGCCTGTTCGAGTCTTTCACGATGCTTGGATTCCTCTTCCTGGTGGTGTGGAGTACTGGCCTATCGATGTTGTGGTGGACGGTAGGCCAGCCGTTGTCTTGGAGCATGCGGGGTATCCTTCGGTCAAGTTACCTGCGGGTAGTTATGAGTTAAGTGGTAAGTGGCGATGGAAGAGTATGCCGCAAAAGTTGCGGATTCCGCGTTCGATAGGGTGGATTGAGTTGCGTTTGCGAGGTGAGGATGTACCCGCGCCGACGTGGGACGCCCAGAGTGATCTTTGGTTCAATCGTGCGACGTTAGATGCGGAGCAGAAGGATCAGTATTCGTTTCAGGTTTATCGGTTGATTGAGGATGGAGCACCGATTTGGTTGCGTACGACGATCGAGGTCACAGCGACAGGGAAGAGTCGCGAGGAGGATTTTGGGTTTGTGATACCTCAGGGGTGGCAGCTTTCGTATGTGACGAGTTCCATTCCGGTAGCGGTCGATGAAATGGGGCGTTTGAAGGCTCAGTTGCGGGCGGGGAATTGGACGATTCTGCTTGACGCGTTTCGTACGGAGGACGTCAAGGAGTTGTCCTATGCTCCGGATAGTCCACCGGCAAAGCGATCGGAGTTGATTGCATTGCGCAGTGCGCCGAACTTGCGATCGATCGAGTTGCAAGGTGTCACGCCGGTCGATGTGCAGATGACGCAGTTTCCGCAGGCTTGGAGGGACTTGTCGGTCTTTGAGTGGAAGACTTCGAATCCTGCCACACTTGTCGAGAAGTCACGTGGGGTGGGATTAGAGAGTCCGAATCAGTTGCATATTTCGCGAGTGTTTTGGCTCGATGACGATGGGAGCGGGGTGACATACTCAGATCAGTTGCGAGGGGAGCCGAAGCAGATTACACGGCTAGATGTTTCGCCCAATCATGAGCTTGGTGTTGCCCGTGTCGATGGGATCCGACAGTTGATAACAGAGAATCCGGTTACAGGATCACCGGGGTTTGAACTTCGGACACGTAGGCCGGAGATCGAAGCGATAGGCCGTATGGATGTGGTCAATGCGATACCGGCGACAGGTTGGCAGGTGGGAGCGAAGGAGTTGGAGGCGTTATTTTATTTACCGCCGGGTTGGCGGATGTTGGCATTGTTCGGTCCGGATCGTGTCGAAGGGGATTGGGTTACCGCTTGGACCTTGTTGGACTTGTTTTTGTTGTTGGTGCTGTCTTTGGCAGTATTACGTCTGTATGGTTGGTTACCGGCGTTGATTGCTCTAGGTGCATTTGCATTGTCGTATCATGAGCCTGGTTCACCGCGATGGACGTGGTTCTTGTTGTTGGTACCGGTGGCATTGTTGCGTGTGGTGGGATCGAATCGAGGCAAGCAAGGGCTTGTGGTTTGGCGCAATATCGCCCTGGCGATTTTGTTGCTCAATTTATTGCCGTTTATGGCGGCGCAAATACAGAATGCGATTTATCCGCAACTGGAGCCCAGCAGCATTCCCTTTCGAACGCGAACATTGTTCCAATGGATGGATCAGACTTCGAATTCTCGGACGGACTTGATCGAATTCTATGGACAAGGTTATGAGCGAAGCCTTGAACCGGAAAGGTTAGCCGGAAGGAGTAGCTCTGCGATTATCCGCCGGGCGGATGAGGTCATGAACGTTGAGACGGAAAGAGTATCGACGGATGTAGGGAAAGGGCAGGCTGTCCCGCAAGTTGCAAATATGCAATATGATCCGAAGACGAACATCCAAACGGGAGTAGCGAAGCCGCAGTGGGTTGGAAATGTGATTCGCTGTTATTGGGATGGTCCCGTAGCGCAGGAAGAGGTCATTCGTCCTGTGTTGTTATCTTGTAACCAGCATCGTTTGCTTACTGTGATTCGACTCGGATTGCTTCTAGGACTGCTTTATTTGCTTTTGACGGGAGGAGGATTTTCTGATGCGGTCGGTGGTGTGCCGGGTTTGCGAAGGATGTTTGGATTTCTTGGGGGGAGCAAGGAGAAGATAGGCAAGGATGCGATTGGGGCTGTCCTCAAAGGAATTGGTTGGATTGTGATTGGCGTTGGGGTGTTTTGTGCAAGTGAAAGAAGCTTGTATGGGCAGGACCCTCAAGCACCGTCCCCTGATGCGGCAACTTTAGAATTGTTGAAAAAGAGGATGGAAGTCGGCAGCGACGCATTTCCACATGCGGCTGACTTGACGCAGATGAGATTGAAGCTCGAAGCGCAAGGGAACGCAAATGCTGAGTTGGAAGCAAGCAATATGGATCGACTGAGTTGGGAAGGAGTCGTCCATGCAGTCAAGGAGGTTGCAATTCCTTTGCCTGGTAAGTTGCCAAGTTGGTTTCCCCAAAAGGTGCTTCTCGATGGAACTGATGCGGTAGTAACGCAACGAGAGGATGGCTATTTGTGGATGTTGGTTCCGGAGGGGATCCACAAGATAGAAGTAATTGGTCGGGTGATGGAATCTGCTGAATGGACGTTGAGTTTTCTGCTAACTCCGAGGGTAATGGAGATCGATGCGAATGAATGGAGTTGGACCGGTGTTAACGCAGAGGGTAAGCCTGAGAGTCAGGTGATCTTTGTGAGAAAGAAGCAGGTTGGGGATGGGCAAGTGAGTTATGACCAGCGGAATTATCGAGCTGTTTTTTTGTTAGAACGAAGACTTGAGATTGGTTTGGTTTGGAAAGTCCAAACGACGGTGCGACGGATGAGTCGTACGGGGAAGGCTGGTTCGCTAAGTATTCCTTTGCTGGCAGGAGAGCAAGTGGTCGCCGGTGGGTTGACGACACGCGATGGAGTCGTGGAATTAAATTTTGGTGCCGAGGATCAGCAGGTCAGTTGGAATTCTGAAATGCCGGTATCTGACTCGCTGAAATTGCAAGCGGTGCAGGTTCAAGGTGGGGGTGTGGGGAATGCCGGGAATATCGTCGAGCGATGGCGTGTGGAGTCCTCACCTGTTTGGAGTATGCGTTGGAGTGGATTGGAGCCGATCTTTGATCAGCAAAGCTTGAATCTCGTGCCTGTATGGTATCCGTGGCCTGGAGAATCGGTTGAGTTGCGTTGGACGAGGCCAGTAGCGGTTTCGGGTAAGTTGTTGACGATTCAGGGGTTGGTTCACGAGATGGATTTGGGGTATCGCCAAAGGCAGTCGACTTTGTGGTTTGAAATCGAATCGAGTTTGGGTGGGGATCAGAGGGTACAGTTGCCACCTGGGTCAACGGTGACGGCCATTGAGGTAGGAGGAAGATCGATTCCGATTCGCAGGCAGGATGATGCGTGTTTGATCACGTTACAACCGGGAGCACAGCGGGTTCAGATTTTATGGAATAACGACGAGCCGTTGACCGGTGGTGTTGCGCTTTCCCAAGTGGTGATGCCTGATGAGGTAGCGAATGTTCGCTCGGTGATGCGGGTGCCTGCGTCGCGGTGGATTTTGTGGGCGAACGGACCGGTGCGAGGGCCTGCAGTACGATTTTGGGTGATATTGGCTGTGGCTGTTGTCGTCGCAGTGGTGTTGGGTAGTCGAGTGGATTCTCCCTTGCGACGATGGGAGTGGGTATTGTTGGCAATCGGCTTAACACAGGTATCTGCCTTTGCTTCTGTGTTGTTTGTCGTATGGTTGTTTTCGATACCAGCTCGAGAACGGATGAACATCCAAGGATTCAGCGGATGGAAACTCAAGCTCT
>JBIJCS010000380.1:0-4996 GCA_044344575.1 Pirellula sp.
CGCGGCGGACTCAGTTTCGGTGCAACCGATGAACATGGTCGCGAAGCGGTCGAAGACAAATGCCATATCCACGATTGGCACGCCACCATCCTCCATTTACTCGGTCTCGATCACGAACAGTTAACCTACCGTTATGCAGGTCGTAACTTCCGATTGACCGATGTCTACGGCAACGTACTCAAACCGATCGTCGCCTCGTAAAGCAGTTCCGATACCGTACGAGTTACGTTGAACCCTCTTAGCGCCAGCCTCGGGGTTATGTAGGGTATGTGCAGCGGTCAGCACCTAAACAATCATTTGCCGCATCGATCCACCAAGCATTATTCATTCCATGCGGACGGTCCAAAAAACGGACCGCAAAACGTACCATTGCTCTTACGTACCCTGGTGGGTTTCGCGGTCTTTGCGATAAGCCTTGCGAACTTGATAACGCGGTATTTTGATTTGGAAGCCACAAAACGATGAACGTGAGACCGTGTCGAATGCAACTGCATTACGCCAAGATCCCTTGTACCACATTCCCGTGCACATCGGTCAATCGGTAGTCACGACCTTGAAATCGAAATGTAAGTCGAGTGTGATCAAAACCCATCAGATGCAAAATCGTCGCGTTCAGATCGTGCACGTGAACCGGATTCTCAACGACGTTAAAACCCAGATCGTCCGTTTTTCCCCAAACTAGCCCTTTCTTAAGCCCGCCGCCAGCCATCCACACACTGTAACAGCGATTGTGGTGATCCCTGCCATCGTTCCCACCTTGGACCATCGGCGTCCGACCAAACTCGCCACCCCAGATGACTAAGGTGTCTTCCAACATCCCAAGACGTTTCAAATCCTTGACCAACGCCGCACTCGGTCGATCCGTTGCACCTGCATTATTCCGCACTCCATTGGTCAGATCGCCGTGCTGATCCCAGACTTCATGGAATAACTGCACGAATCGCACTCCTCGTTGCAACAAACGCCTCGCTAACAAGCAGTTCCTTGCAAAGGAAGCTTCCTTCGGATCCTTTACGCCGTACAAGTCCAGCGTCTCTTTGCTCTCGGTCCCTAAATCCATCAGTTCCGGTGCGCTACTTTGTAACTTGTAAGCCATCTCATAACTTTGAATCCGCGAGGCGATCTCCGGATCTCCAACCTGTTCGAGAGCTAGTTGATTCAGCTTGGAAATCGCATCGATCGATTCGCGCTGCGTTTGTCCGTCGATCCCCTTTGGATTCGACAGATACAGCATCGGATCGCCTGTACTACGAAAGGGAATTCCTGCAAACGTTGTCGGCAAAAAACCACTGCCGTAATTGCTTGCTCCACCACTGGTCCCTTTTGCGCTGGTCAACACCACGAAGCCAGGTAACTCGCTCGCTTCCGATCCTAAACCGTACAAGGTCCAGCTACCGAGAGAAGGTCGGCCGAACTGCTGTGAACCCGTATTCATCATGATCTGAGCAGGTGCATGATTAACGGCATCCGTCTGCATCGTTCGGATCAACACCATGTCGTCAGCAATCTCGCCGATCTGCGGCAAGACTTCGGAAAGCTCCATCCCGCATTGCCCCTTGGGCCCAAACGTGAACTTCGGTCCTAGCAGCGCGGAGTTGGGATTGATGAATGCAGCGCGATATCCCTTGAGCAAGTCCGCTGGTGGAAGTTGCCCATTGCGCTTACCTAACTCAGGCTTCGGATCATAGAGTTCCAATTGGCTAGGTGCCCCCGCTTGGAACATGTAGACCACACGCTTAATCTTGCCGGGGAAATGAGGTGACTTCGGTGCCAGCGGCCCCTTCTGCAACGCCCCCGTCTGCACTCTACCATCTTCTCCAAGAACTCCCCCACCCAACGCTGATTGGTCCGCTTGCATCAATTGCGTCGCCGCTATTCCTGCAAGCCCCACCCCACATTCACGCATAAACCATCGTCGTTGCAGGAATCTTGCGCGGGCTTCGAACAAAGTCGTTGGCTCTTGGGTCATGATACGCTGCTTTCAAGCAAGGATAGGACGCGTGCTCTAACTAACGGACTCACTGTCAGACTCACTGTCAGACTAACTAACGATCAGCTTCTGGAGTATTTTGCCTTCATCGGTCGGGCCGATCAAGCGATTGAACAAACCCTGGTAATCGTATCCAAACCGATAGGGATCGAATCCGAGCAAATGCAATATCGTCGCTTGGAGATCCTTGGGAGTGACCGGATCTTCGGCGACATAATAACCGATTTCGTCGCTCTGACCGTACGAAGTCCCACCGCGAACTCCACCGCCAGCGAGCATCATCGAATACGCGTATGGATGATGATCTCTGCCGAAAAACCCCTTGGTCGGCGTATCACGCACGTTGTTTTGCGACATCGGAGTACGGCCAAATTCTCCCCCGACGACCACCAAGGTGCTTTCTAGCAATCCGCGCTGCTTTAGATCCGTCAGCAATCCCCCGACGGCCCGATCGAGCTGCTGGCACTTGATCGGTAACGTCTCGTCGATCGACTCGCCCGGAGAAGATCCATGATGGTCCCAACCCCAATCGAACAGTTGAACAAACCGAACACCTGACTCGACCAAACGGCGTGCGAGCAAACAATTATTTGCCATCGTTGGATCATCCCCACGATAGAACACGCGTGGATCCGTTTCCGACTCCGCCTTGGACACAAACCCTGGTTTGGCTCCATACAAATCTAAGGTCGCTTGGCTTTCGTCTCCAAGATTCATGACTGCTGGAACCGATAATTGCATGCGGTATGCAAGCTCAAACTGTTCGATCCGTGTCAGTGTCTCTCGATCGGCGGTCTTCTCAAACTGGGCGCTATTGAGATCCTTTAATGCATCGAGTACCTCCCGCCGCATCCCGCGATCCACCCCTTTGGGATTCGATAAATAAAACACAGGATCCCCCGTCGTACGGCACTGTACCCCTTGATAGACGGTCGGCAGAAAACCGCTTCCCCAAAGACTCTTCCCAGCATCAGGTGTCTTCCCACCGCTGAGCAACACAACGTAACCTGGCAAATTCTCGTTTTCGGTACCAAGCCCATAGGTCGTCCACGCTCCGAGGGTTGGATATCCCAAACGAGACTGTCCCGTATGAACCAACAATTGCGCCGGAGAGTGATTGAATTGATCGGTTTGCATCGAACGGATAATCGCGACATCATCGGCATGCTTGGCAAGGTTCGGCAAGAGTTCCGACATCCATTGCCCACTCTCCCCATGTTGGGCAAATTGGAACATCGGTGCCAACATCTTCGGTACCCCCTTGATGAACGCAAAGCGTTTTCCCTCAAGGTATTCTTTTGGGCAAGGTTGTCCGTCAAACTTTTTCAATGCAGGCTTGTAGTCGAACAATTCCAACTGCGACGGTGAACCAGCTAAGTGAATATAAATCACACGCTTGGCCTTCGCCGCTTGCGGTGGATCTTTGGGTGCTAATGGCTTTCCATCCATGCCAACCGTCGCAGCACCCACTCGCTTCCCACTGAGCATCGACATCGCCAAAGCACCTAATCCGACTCCCGCTCGAGACAAAAAGGTTCGGCGTGTATCGGACTGAATCGACTGATAGGCGACTACTTGCTCAAACATCTCCGGTGAGAGTTTCTCACCGATTACGTTGCGAACATGTCTCTCGAACTCGGTCTTGGATGGGTCATGGTTAGGATGCATCAGTTTGGCTTCCGATTGGGGACTTTCGGTTCGATTTTGACATTTAGGGACTAACAAGCATTAGGGTCTTGTCAGCATTTCATCGAGATTCAAGATCGCAGAAGTGACCATCGACCAAGCTGCAAGTTCGCCTGCGGCCCATTGAGGATCATCCTCCTTTGTGCCTTCTGGACGCGTTGCAAACGGCATGTCGCTAAGCAACGCTTTAGCAGCATCGGGCGATGCTTCAAAGTACTTGCGAGCACGCCCGAGCAACAGCATCAAACGCTGCAACTCCGGTTCGTCGATGGGCCTTGCCAATGCAGATGCAAATCCAATGCGCATCCGATCGGTGTCGGATTGACTAGAAGCCATCCAACGCATCGCCATTGCAACCGATGCTTCTACGTAGACTGGGTCGTTTAAAGTCACCAGAGCTTGCAGGGGAGTATTGGTCGCAATACGTCGTATTTGACAGACTTCGCGAGTCGTCGCATCGAAGACTTCCATCGATGGATATGGGGTGGTTCGTTTCCAGAACGTGTAGATACCGCGTCGGAAGCGATCTTCTCCAGGACTAGTAATCCACTGAGCGCCGGAATAGGTCGAACGCCAAAGCCCCTCCGGTTGCGGAGGCATCACCGGAACTCCACCTCGTTTGTGAGATAACAACCCCGCTACCGCTAACGCTTGATCGCGTACAACTTCTGCGGAGAGTCGATAATGAGGACTGTGGCTTAGCCAAAGGTTTCGTGGATCTTTCTCCATTCGAACTGGATCTTGGACGAAAGCTTGTTGATAAGTGTTTGACAAGACGATCGTACGCAAGAATCCTTTGAGAGACCAATCTTGAGAATCTCGGTATTCTAGTGCCAGCCAATCAAGTAGTTCAGGGTGTGTTGGCAACGTACCTTGCGATCCGAAGTCTTCCTCAGTCTCAACGATCCCGCGACCAAACAGTTGAGCCCAGATACGGTTGGCCGCTACACGTGGAGTCAATGGATTGTTACGATGGACCAACCATCGAGCAGCGGTCAATCGATCGGGGGTTGAGGTCGATTCTGCTTCAAACAAGCGGGGCAGGGCAGGGGAGAGGGAATCACCTGGATCGAGGAAACTACCGCGACGATGCAAACGTGTTTCTCGTCGGGATGCAGATGCCAACTCTCGCATGATAGGTAATTTCGGAATGGCATCCCGCAACGACTGGATTTGTTGATCAAGCTCCTGCGACCGCTTCGCGATCGCTTCCACCTCTGGTAGCTCTTCGACAACCAGTGGAACTTTTGCATCGGCAGCAAACGCGACTCGTACGCGATGCATCAAGAGATGCCCGCCGTAACTTTGCACGATACGCAC
>JBIJCS010000382.1:0-4987 GCA_044344575.1 Pirellula sp.
CAAACCACCGAGCTGCAAGGCCGCCTGCGCCAACATGTCCTTTGGACTCCCAGCCGCAGTCTCTCTCCCAGCTACATCCTGTCCGGCTACCTCTTGCCCAGTTCCAGGATTCGCTTGTGCTACTTCTTGATCCTCTCCCTCCGTGGGCGCCGAAGTCGCAAGACCAGAAGTTGCTTGCTCTAATTTTGTCGATGAATCCCCGTGAGAATGTTGGGCCTCACTTTGGGGCCTAACGTCCGACTTCTCTTCGCGAACCTCACTCGGCAGGGATTCAACTAAGGGGCTCGATTCTTTTTTTTTTGAGTCCTCAACAGACTCCGTTACCGGAGCGGGATTCACGGCGACAGGTTTCGACACCGCCGATTGCACCTCTGCTGCCGAAGAAGAAACGGTCCGAATGGCCACTTGCCCTGCTGGCATCGCAGCGTTGGGAACAAGGTTTCTTGAAATCCCTTGAACGACATCCGCAAGAGCTTGAAGATCCACAAGTGAGCAAATCTGTACCAACGCAACTTCTAATAAGATCCTGCTCTGCACGCTGTGCTTCATTTTGACGATCGTCTCATCGACGATCTGTATTGCGGACAACAAGGTCGTTAAACCCCAGGCTTGTCCAAACGTTCGCAGTTGCTCCAAGTTGGCCATGTTTGCCGTTCGGATGATATCCGCAGAAGCTCCCACCTTCAGAGCCATGATATCCCTAAGATAACCCAGAAACTGTTCGGCAAGTTGACCAGCATCAACGCCGTCATGCACCGCCGTATCCAATTCGTGAATGGCACCTGCTGCATTGCGTTCGATCATGCATTGCGCAAAATTTGCCAAGCGGCTTTCATCCGCCGTACCCAACATCGCGTGCACGTCACCTACCGATATTTTTTTCCCGCCAAAGCTTAACAACTGTTCGAGTAGCGATTGACTGTCTCGCATCGATCCAGCCGCTCGCCGAGCAATCAATTTCAACGCATCGAGCTCCGCTTCCGTTCCTTCGTTCTGACAGATGAACTGCAGTCGTTGCAGAATTTGATCCGTGTGAACAGGCGGGAAATCAAAACGCTGGCAGCGCGACAAGACCGTGATCGGAATCTTCTCTGGATCGGTCGTACAGAAAATAAACTTCACGTGCCCAGGTGGCTCCTCAAGCGTTTTGAGCAACGCGTTGAACGCAGCCGTCGTGAGCATGTGGACTTCGTCAATGATGTAAATCTTGAACGGGGAACGACTTGGTCGTACCAATGCGTTTTGCCGCAATGCCCGAATCTCATCGATGCCGCGATTGCTTGCACCGTCGATTTCAATTACGTCCATGTCCTCACCCGAGTCGATTGCTAACGCAATCTCCGAATTCGGGTCGAATCGACCATTCCCTTCAGGCGAAGCGTTCAACGCCTTTGCAAAGATCCGAGCAGTGCTGGTCTTGCCCACTCCACGAGCACCTGTGAACAAATAGGCATGCCCAACCCGATGGGTCTCGATCGCTCGCAACAACGCTTGCGCAGCGGTATCCTGGCCGACCAATTCCTCAAAAGTCTTTGGTCGGTACCTGCGTGCCACGACCGTGTATTTCGTGGACTGCGGATCCCCACTTGATTCCATCTGCGTTGATGCCATCTGAAGCAATTCCTCCTACGCCCCATTGTACCGACGCACTCAGTCAAGGGAATGCTATGTTTATTTCGTTCACTCTGCCCCCTCAAATACCCAACTGAGCGGGAATTTCGCTATCGCTAGATATCTGTAAGCCCACGGACGTCCAGAATCTCCGTACCTCGCCGGAACCCCTTTTTCATAGAAACACAATATTTCCCCGCTCGGTAATACGGCCAGATCGCTATACGCACTAGGGCCATCATGTAGCCTTTTTCGGATCGACCAAGTCTTCCCAGAATCTTCGCTTAGGTAAAGTGTCAGATCCTTACGGGCCTGATGGGCTCGCTCGACGGTATAAGGAGCTGAATAAAGCAGCTTTGAGGATTCTTGGCCCGCAACTCCCGGAGCCATCACCAAACCAGCCATGCATCCTGGTTCGAGTAAATCCTCAAAAAATTCCGGAGGTGACCAGCTGTTTCCACCATCGACACTGATCGATCCAAGGCGTCGATCACCCTCAAGCGTATTGCGTGATGTCATCAAAACACTCCCGTCTGCTCGCTGTACTATGTTCGATTCACCCCCGCGAGGTATCACCAATGGGTTCACCTGCCAACTCTCTCCACCATCGTCGCTCCAGAGAACTCCCGCCGACTTGCTAATCTCCGTTCGCTTCTCGTAATCCGTCATCCAAATCGGCACCATCAATCGTCCCGAACGTGTCTCAATCCCATGACCAGGTCCGGTTGCCACCACTTGCCAATTCAATATGCCACGCGCTTGCTCAATGGCAGAAGTGATCTCCGTCGGCTCGCTCCAACTCTCTCCATGATCCTCACTGCGAATCAAAAAACATCGCATGTACTCTACGCAATACAACAAGTAGACCGTTCCATTGCGACTGCAAATTGCAACCGGATTGTTGACTGTCTGCTCATCGGGGCCACCCATGTTTTTGGATTTCTTCTTATCCGACATATATGGGTTTCTCGCACTACGCGTACCATGGTGCGCGACTTGATTCGCTTTCGACCAAGTCACACCGCCATCCGTGCTGCGTCTTAGATGAATCTCGATCTCTCCTCGATCCGCGTCCGTGTATTTCCTTGCTTCACAATAAGCGAGAATCGTTCCGTTCGACGTGACCACAACGCCAGGAATTCGATACAACTTGAAGCCATCGGTGTTCTCTTCGAACAAAATCACCTCGGTGTAACTCCCACCCGAGAAATATTCCGGGTACTTCCACTCATGATCCTTCGCGTCCTCCTTCGTGCGTAACGATCGAACTTCTTCGCTTAATCGTTGCAACACCTTGGAATCTAGCAGTGGATCTTTTGACTCTTTTCGCCAAACGTCTAGAGTGCTGCGTAGTTGTTGTTCTATGGCTAAATGTTCCGGCGTCCCGGCAAGGTTGCGAAACTCAAAAGGATCCTTCTCCAAGTCATACAACTCAAAACGGGGAGGTTGCCGCATCAACTGATACGCTTCTCGTACAATCGGATCAGCTCGTGATATTACGGCATGCAAATCAAGTCCTCCCGGAATCTTCCTCCGTTTCGCTTCTTTCGATAACTTCGAAAAAGTATTGTCGTAATCCGGATGAACTTCTCCAGGCAAAAGATTTTCAATCAGCTTGTAACGCTCATTGCGAACAGACCGTTGAGGGAAGTAATTCAATGCGCCAGCATGCGTGTGATACTCCGCAAACAACTCGGTCCTCCAGTTCGGCTCACTCGGCGCAAATAGTGGTTGCATCGCCATTCCCGGTAACCCCACAGGCGGCTGCAACTCGGCCGCCTGCAGCAACGTCGGGAACAAATCAATCGTGGAGACTAATTCGCTGCGCACTTGCGGATGTACCCGTCCTGGCCAACGAAGCAATAACGGAATCCTTAATCCTCCTTCATAGCTGGTTCGCTTGCCCCGAAGCATGTCAGCGCCATGATCACCAAGATAAATCACGATGGTGTTGCTCGCCTTACCACTCGCCTCCAAGACACCTAACAGATCCCCAACTAAACTATCCAAGCGACTGATGCAGTTGTAGTAATCCGCAACCATTTCTCTCATTCCTGCAGGATCAATCCCCATCGCCGGCATCGCTTGAACCTCATCCCCCGTCTGCGGATTCGCAGGCAAACCGCCAACTTGACGTAACCAAGTGTCATGTGCATCCGGATAGTTCACACTCAAGAAAAATGGTTCTTCGCCGGATTCGATAAACTCCTTTGCGAACTTGCTGTAGTCCCCAAGATTCTTGCGTGCAAAATTGCCGTTCTCAATGGCACGAAAATCAAAGGGAAACGCAGACTCTGGATTGATATGCAACTTTCCAATAATCCCAGTCCTATACCCTCCCTCCTTGAGACTCCGAGGCAGATTCGGCATATCCTCTCGCACCATCCGATATCCCCAAGTCGCTAAGCCAATCTGCCCATGCTCGTGAGGATAACGACCAGTCAGTAAACTAGCTCGAGATTGACTGCAACCCGCCTGTGGAACAAATGCTCGCTCGAAGCGAATCCCTTGAGATGCCAACGCATCGAGATTTGGTGTCTTGGCATAAGGATCGTTGTAACACCCCAACTGCGGTCCATTATCCTCCGAAACCACCAGTAAGATGTTGGGACGTTCACCACCGACCACTGGCGAACATAACCATGAAAACAATCCGAAGAGAATCAACCAAACTCGTGAAACCATTATTGAAAATACCTTCTTGGTGTAACAAGAAATTCATTGGCCTACTGATCAATCCTTCGGGTTTTCAAAGACGCGAATCCAACTCCTCAAGTCTACCTGTCTTCTCCAATTGTTGAATTGCCTCTCCGGACTCGCACCTCCAGCATTTGATCCAACCGTTTACGTAAGTGCTGGACCCTCTCATGTTGATCCTCGTCGTACACAAGATTACGGTGCTCGAGATTCATTCGCGCAAACCAAGTCGCGTCTCGACGTCGAACCTCATCTGAACCAGGATACTCGTAAAACTCTTCTGCAACGACCGCTCGATCGGTCCAATCGATCCAACGCGTGTAGCGATGACTGGCCGTTCGAAGAGAGTATCCCATGACTTTTGGCTCATTAGGCTTAAACGGCCTCGCAAATTGACTTAGTACCGCATCGCGACCATCGGCAGAAGGATCCAACAAAATCGGCATTAAACTCTGTCCATCGAGATTTGCCGGTTGATCACCCCCAACCCACTGAGCAATCGTTGGATACAAATCCACCAATTCTACCAACGCCGTACTCTTCACTCCTGCCTGCGCAAGGCCAGGCATGCGGATAATCAGGGGAACGCGGGTGTCACATTCGAAATTGGTACCCTTGCACCATCGCTTCTGCTCACCTAACGCAAATCCATGATCTCCACACAACACAACCATCGTGG
>JBIJCS010000001.1:0-53465 GCA_044344575.1 Pirellula sp.
ACGCGAGGAGCGATGGCAGTGGATAAAACGCAGAAAGCTATCCAAGGCTTACCGAGAGAGTGCGGCATTGCTGAGTGTTTCAGCGGGAACTGCGCAGGCTGCGAGCGAGTTTTACAGGATTCCGATCTCGCAATTTCAAATCGTACCGAGCCCGCTGGATCTTGAGGGGATCGATCACAAGAAGACGGGACGGCTTCCGGAAACGCCCGGGGTGATCGATGCGCTGCGTGATCCTGAGCTTAAGCACATCATTTCAGTAGGTCGGTTGAGCCAAGAAAAAGGGCATTCGGATTTGCTGGAAGCGTTTCGGCAAGTGGTGGAAAGAAACGGAACGAGTTATAGATTGCACGTGGTAGGGGATGGCCCGTTGATGCAGAATTTGCAGGAGCAGGCTGTTCGTGGTGGTGTCAAACAGTATGTTTTCTTTCACGGGCATCTGTCGAATCCTTATCCGTTGATGCATCGGGCCGATTTACATGTATTGCCGTCGCACTATGAGGGACTTCCGAACGTGATGTTGGAGTCGATGGTCTTGCGCTGTCCAGTATTAGCGACGGATACAAAGCAAGGTGCAGGTGAGTATTTGAGAGAGCATCCCTTTGGCACATTGGTTCCGGTACAAGATCCGAATTCGATGGCTTTGGCGATCGCGGATCGATTTAGCAATCCAGAACGATGGTTGAGTGTAGTGGCCGAAGCCGAAGCCTATACACGGCGCTATCATGGGTTAGGGCATTGGATCGAAACGTTATCGCAACTCTTTGAGCGGGTAGCAAGGCGGAATGGATGAGTACAGAGGATGCTTCGCAACGGTTGCTTGTAACGAATTCTCAGTTAGCCGAGATATTTGAGGAGATGGCAGATTTGCTGGAGTTGTCCGGCGAGAATGCCTTTCGGGTTCGCGCGTACCGTAGCGGTTCGGCAGCGATTGCAGGTTTAACCCAACCGGTTACGGAGTTATTAGGCAGTGGGTTTGATTTAACCAAGATTGATGGTATCGGGGAGACTTTGGCAGAGAAGTCCAAGGTCGTTGTGCAGACGGGGCGTTTGCCACAACTGGAAACTTTAAGGTTATCGGTCCCTCCGAGTCTTCGCGACGTCATGAAAGTCCCGGGTTTGGGGGCTAAGAAAGCGATGAAGTTATATCAGGAGCTAGGAGTCATCGATCTAAGTTCGTTGAAAGCGGCTTGCGTTTCTGGGAGTGTTGAAGGTCTCAAGGGATTTGGGAAGAAGACGCAAGAGAACATTTTGCAAAACTTGGAAATTGTCATGCAAGCAGCGATGCGATTGCGACTCGACCAAGCCGAGGAGTTGGTGGAGCGACTACGATTTCATTTTCAAGATTGTCCATCGCTGGAGAAGATCGAATTTGCGGGGAGTTTTCGTCGGCGCAAGGAAACGGTCGGTGACTTGGATATTTTGGTGGTCAGCAGTGATCCTTCGGACGTGATGGATCGCTTTGCTTTGTTTCCTGGAATCCAGGGACAGATTGTCCGTGGGGACACCAAGATGAGTGTGCGACTTGCGAATGCATTTCAGGTGGATTTGCGAGTGGTCGAGGGGGGATGTTGGGGTGCGGCATTGCAATACTTTACGGGGAGTAAGGAGCATAATGTCCACATACGCTCGATCGCAAAGGCCAAAGGGTTGAAGATAAGTGAGTACGGCGTATTCCTCGAGAGCGATGATACAAGGGCTATTGCGGGTGAAGATGAACAGAGTTTATACGCAGCGGTTGGTTTGCCATGGGTTCCGCCGTTGCTTCGAGAAAACCGATTTGAATTTCAGCCCGATTTTTCGCAGCGGCTTGCGGGTTTAGTACAAGTGGAAGACATTCGTGGAGATTTGCACATGCACACGACCTACACCGATGGTGAGGCAACGATCGAGCAGATGGTGCAATGCGCATTTGAGCGGGGGTTGCAATATATCGCGATCACGGATCATTCCAAACGAGTCAGTGTTGCCAGGGGGATGGATGACGATCAAGTTCTCAAGCAGTGGAAGGAGATTGATCGCATTGCGAAAGACTGGGAAGGGAAGATTGCGGTCTTTAAAGGGATTGAATGCGATATCCTGGAAGACGGCGCGATGGACTTAAAGGATTCCACGTTAGCCCAAGCGGATTGGGTGACAGCGAGTATTCATTTTGGACTCAAGCAGAGTAGGCAAGAGATCACGGATCGGATTCTTTATGCGATTCGCCATCCGCATGTTCATTCGATTTCGCATCCCACGGGTAGGTTGCTTTCTCGAAGACAGGCTTACGAGGCGGATTGGACTGCGATCATGCAAGCATCCGTGGAGTACGGAAAATGTTTAGAGATCAATTCCAACCCAGAACGATTGGATTTGAGTGATCTCCTGGCAGCCGCGGCGGCGGAACACGGAGTAAGTTTGGTAATCAACACCGATGCACACGCAACGAGCCAGTTTGGGCTCATGCGTTACGGGGTTCAAGTGGCTCAGAGGGCGGGACTTACCAAAGAGAACATTCTGAATACCAGAACGCTTGAAGCATTTAAGTGTTGGTTGTCGGATCGATCCCGATTTCCTGTTCGAGGCGGATGACGCGAGCGGAGAGACGCTCTACCAGTTGTTTAAGCGTGTCGATTTCTTGCTGCATCGTAGTGATGGATGCGTTGGATGATAAATTCCTCGCGTTTGCCGGTGAAGGGTTTGGAGTGGAGGAATCAGAGTCCTCACTGTCGCTAAGAGAATCGAGCGTTGCACCGGATACTCCGCTTGCGACACTCTTTTGAAGCGATTCGAGCTCCCATTCGGGGTAGAGGTTATGAGAGAGAAGTTGACCGCGACCTGGGGGAGAGAGTTCGATGACAAGGTTTCGTCGGACGAGTTCGGAAACGAGCCGTTTCAGTTCGTCGATATCGTTGATCGGTTCGAGTCGTGAAGCGCGAGTACGAAGTTCACCGAGCGTCTGTTCGCCCCGGAGCAAAAGTTCCGTCATGATTGCCGCTTCGATTTTGCTAAGACCGAGCCAATTGTAGGCGTAATGGCGAACCTTGGTTGTCCGTCCGTTTCCTTGTACGATGGTCACTGCTCCTAGGCTACGGAGTTCATCGACAATGGATTCGACTTGTTCGACTGTGTAGTTGGTGATTGGAAGTCGATTACTTTTCTGATTGCATCCAGTGACTAATCCGGTGAAGGTCATCGGGTAGGCGTCAGGAGTCGTCTTGGATTTCTCCATGAGTGTACCGAGGACTCGGCGTTGTTTAGAAGTCAGGGGTTTCCATTGCGGTTCAGCGGTCGCTAGGGGGTTCGAAGCGGTTTCGCTCATAGGAGATCTGATTCCGGGTTTTGGAAGAGAATTTTGATGGGCTGTAAAGTTGCGGCATTGCAACTTGCATCAATCTATCGCAGGAGGGGGGCCTTTTAGAAGTCCCCCTCGGGTCCAATCGCAGCTCCATCCAGGAAAGGCGAATGAAGGAAATGGATCAGGAGCGATCCAGTCTTTGGATTCGTACACGAGATCGAATTGACGATCCGAGCGTATTTTGCCTAGTCGGAAGCGTTTGTAGAGATGATGTGTTTTCGGATCTACTTTGACTTTTCCGCTGGGTGCGTCGAATTCGATACCTTTTTCAAGTTCCTGTCGAATTTTGTCGGGTTCGGATGATTTAGCGCGGCGGTAGGCTTCTTTCCAGAGGTGAACTTGTAGGTATGCGGCTTCCATTGGATCGTCGGTGACTCTGTCGTATCCGTATGCTTTTTTGACTTTGGAGACAAATTGGCGATTTGCTGGAGAGTCGATGGACTGAAAGTAGCTCCAGGCCGCATAGTGTCCTTGAACAACGTCGGGTGGTAGTCTTCTGAGTTCGTCTTCTCCTACACTCGTCGAGAGGATTGGCAGGGTGTTGGGATCAGGGAAGATTGTTTTGAATGCATTGAAGAAGTGGATATTGCTATCCCCGTTGATCGTATTGAGGATCAGGTCGGGAGAGGCATTTTGAATCGCCTCGAGAGTGGCCTTAAAATCTCTATGTCCGAGGGGAACATAGGCTTCGCCAACCGCTTCGAGCCCTTTGAGCTGAAGGTATTTCTTTACGATGTAGTTTGCTGTTTTTGGGTAGAGGTAGTCGCTCCCCAGGAGAAATATCCGTTTTTTATTGCCTCCTTGTTCATCGAGAAAATAGTCGATTGCTGGAAGGATTTGTTGATTGGGGGTACTTCCGAAGTAGAAGACATTTCGGTGTGATTCAGCACCTTCGTATTGAAGGGGGTAGAAGAGAAGAGGTTGTTGGCTGGATGCGTAGTTGCCGAGGACATAGATCGAAGTCGGGTTCTGGATTTCGTCGATGACAGCTTTGCGATCGGAGCTGGTCCAGCAGCCGAAGATCACATCGACATTTTCCCGATCGATCAAATCGCGTGTGCGGCGACGAAAAATATCTTGGCGTGATCGACCGTCTTTAACGATGGCTTCGAATTCGACATCTGGAAAGTCTCCGCTGGCGTTGATTTCTTCGATTGCCAAAATTTCAGCGTGCCGCAGGGACATCTCGCTCATTCCCATTGTGCCGGTTTGGGAGTGAAGAATTCCCAGCTTAATTTTTTGAGGTTCCTTGCGCGGGGCGAGCCAATCGAGAAATTTCTTTTCCTGAGAGTCACAACCGACAGTGCAGGTTAAGCAGCAGCTGATCAAGCAGGCCAAAAGCCAAAGGGATGATTCACTTGTTGGAACCGAATAAGGGCGGGCGTATTTCAAGGTAGCAGGCATCGTTGGTGTCCTACTCTTCCATCAAATGGGTAAGGATGTCTTCAAAGGGTTGTGATGAAATGCTCAATTCACCGCGAAAAGGGTTGTCGAGCGACGCGATCAGAAAGATCATCAATCCCATAAATGCAGCGAGGAAGCCACCGAGATATAGGTGGTTGAGGATTTTCATATCGAACATCCAAACGAGGGCGATATTCATCAGAGCACCGATCAAGACGACGGTCCACATGACCATTGGGATCGAGGTTGTTACCGAAAACAATCTCAGCCGTCGGGCTTCGAGATAATTATTGAACTGTCTTAGAGCTTCTGCATGAAGGATTTGTTGCCCAGGGGTCTTGGGTTCAAAATCGATTAGCTGCTCATGAAAAGCCACCATGCGGATGTTTCCCTCTTCGGGGATTTGTCCTTTCTTTTGGGTGGGCCAAGCGTATTTCACGACGTAGCGAGTGTAGTCTCTGAGAGTCCAGATCAGGTTGGTTCTCTCTGGTTCGGGGTAGGCAGAGACGTCGCGAACCAAAGCCGAAAGCGTGGAGGCTTCTTTCGAGACGATAGTTTCTACAGAACTGAAGTTTTGGTAGGCAGCCACAGCGAGTAGTCCAATTAGCAAGCCATAAAAGACACCGAAGCAGGAGAGCATATAGCCGATCAAATCATTGATATCGGATCGCTTTGTTAAAAAGGTGCGGAGAATCGGACGCACAAGGAAGGTGCCGAGCCAGCTGAAGAGGACGAAAGCTCCCGTGACGAGCACCGCGAGGGATGCGCTCGGGATATCGTAGATCCAATAGAACATGTTGAGGGGTCCAAGCAGTCGAGAGCGAAAGATGGAGGGATTATGATTCGCAGCCCCGTTAAATTCCAGTCGCGCGCCGGGCAACTTGGGGGGCTTCTGCGGTCTTTCTTGGCAATCTGGCGAGAAAATGGTTGGCCGTGCGTTCGGTTTAGGTACTTTCGCTCCATCCGAGAAGGCTACGTATATTCGGGAGGAATTGACTTAGAGTTTGTAGCGGTTTACCGAGTGCGAAGAGGAAGCTGGTGATTCCGGTGAACCCCCTGAGGGCAAAGGCATACGTGATGCCGAACACGACGATATTCATGGGGAAGATGAAGCACCAGATCAATCGACGGTCGAGTTGTAGATGTATGGGATTGGTGTGCCGCAGTTCGACATAGACTGAAAGGAGATGATAGGCTAGACCTGCCCCGAGGACGAGGCAGCGGATGAACGCAGGGAGGATCAGTGCGCTTGCAAGCCACAGGAGCATCGGTGCGCTGGGTAGAAAAAACGGAGCACAGAGGGCCAGCCAGTTTTCACCGGCGATCGCTAGGTCGTCTCCCGCATTCTTGGGCTCGGAGTTATGTTTTGATTCTGATGGTGCAATTTGGTCTTTACGAAGTGGGCGATTGCCCAATATCCAACTTTGAAGCCAGCGGAACGCTTGGCCTGTGCCTTGAAGGAGAATGAAGTTAACGATCAAGCGGGACAATTGACGTTCCCGAGCGATCCATTTCAAGAGCCACTCGTGTGAGGGGCGTTGGGAGCGAAAAAGGACATAAACCAGGGCAAAACCAAGCCAAAACATGGTCGCGTACACGGGGTAGTCGACCGTTCTGCGTAGCCATTGCAATGTTTCCGCAATAAACACGGGAGTCAGCACGAGCGTCAAAGTCGCGATTGGCCATTGCAGGCGTCGGACAATTTCGTTCATTCGCTGGGCAAACACAAGGAAACTCCCTGGTAGAAACCGATCGGACCTTGGAATTTACCCCCCTAAGGGTAAGCTTTAGCAAAGTAAAAATGGCGGTGCGGTGAAGTCGCTCCGTTAGATGGTAAGGTACCTGAATCCTTCTTGAAAACAAGAACAGAGCCAAGCGATGAGTGGAAGCGAGTACGATCTGGTGGTTCTCGGTGGTGGTCCTGGAGGTTATGTGGCAGCGATTCGCGCTGCGCAACTAGGACTCACGGTGGCTTGCGTGGATGAGAATGACAAGTTTGGTGGGACATGTTTGCGGGTCGGGTGCATACCGAGCAAGGCACTCCTTGAGTCGAGTCACTTGTATCATGACACCAAGTCATCGCTGGGGGTGCATGGGATCCAGGTGGGCCAGGTTCAGTTGGATCTCGCTGCGATGATGAAGCGAAAAGACCAGATTGTTCAGACGCTAACAGGTGGGATCGACTTACTTTTTAAGAAAAACAAGGTCACTGGGTACCGAGGTCGTGGGGTGATCACCAGTCCCACGAGTGTTGATGTGACGTTGGACGGCAAAGTGACGACGCTTCGTGGAAAGCGGATATTGATTGCGACGGGGTCGAAGCCTGCTTCGATGCGCGGGGTGGAGGAAGATGGTGTTCGCATCGGTAATTCGACGACTGCTTTGTCGTTTGACAAGGTTCCGGAGCGATTGACGGTGATAGGAGGTGGGTACATTGGACTGGAATTGGGTAGCGTCTGGAACCGGCTAGGTAGCAAGGTGATTGTGCTGGAGGCAATGGATCGAATCCTTCCTGGGATGGATCAAGAGTTAAGCCAGTTAGCACAACGAGTATTTACTCGCCAGGGAATCGAGTTCAGGCTTCAGTCATGGGTGGAGTCGGCAAGGGTCCAGGGGGATAAGTGTATTGTGAAGTGCAAGGAACAGGAACCGATTGAATGCGATCGTGTATTGCTTGCGGCAGGGCGCGTTCCTTTGAGCCAGGGGATTGGTTTAGAGAACTTGGGTATCGAGGTGGACAAGCGAGGGTTTGTACCGGTAGACAGCAACTACCAAACGAAGGTGCCTGGAGTCTATGCGGTAGGTGACATCATTGGTGGTGCGATGCTTGCACATAAGGCGATGGAGGAGGGGATCATTGTCGTCGAGCGATTTAGCGGAATCCATTCGCATTTCAACTACGACTGCATTCCTGCGATCGTCTATACGCATCCGGAAATAGCAACGGTTGGTAAAACAGAAGAGCAATTGAAGGAAGCTGGGGTTGCTTACAAGAAGGGGGTTGGGGCTTACGGTGCCAATGGCCGTGCCCGCACGCTCGGAGAGGCTGAAGGCCGGGTTAAAATACTTGCGGATGCGAGGACCGACCGTGTCTTGGGAGTCCATATTCTTGGGGCTAGGGCTGGGGATTTGATCGCAGAAGCGTCCGTAGCGATGGAGTTCGGAGCGAGTAGTGAAGACATTGCAAGGAGTTGTCACGCGCACCCGACCCTTTCAGAGACTCTTCACGAAGCGGCATTGGCCGTCGATCAGCGAGCCATTCATTCCGCGTAGCTGCCATGGTGGTGGTTAAGCAATCCAACCCGTCGATTTTTTTGTCCTACGATTCCTCGAAGTACTCAATCAATGCCTCGTTACAATCCTGCAGTCATCGAACCAAAATGGCAAAAGTACTGGGAGCAAAACAAGACGTTTCGATCCCCTGATTTGCCTGATCCGAAGGGTAAGGGCAAGCTGTATGTTTTGGACATGTTTCCGTATCCGAGCGGTGCGGGATTGCATGTCGGTCACCCGGAGGGTTACACCGCTACGGACATCTATTGCCGTTACTGGAGGATGCAGGGAAAGTCGGTTTTGCATCCGATGGGATACGATGCTTTTGGATTGCCGGCGGAGGAGTATGCGATTCGCACGAACACGCCACCGCGTGAAAGTACCGAGGCGAATATTGCCAACTTCACACGCCAGTTAAAGATGCTGGGATTTTCTTATGACTGGGATCGGTCTCTAGCAACGACCGACGTGGAGTATTTCCGTTGGACACAGTGGATCTTTTTGGTGTTGTTCGATACTTGGTATGATCCGTTGCAAGGAAAGGGGCGAGCCATTTCCGAGTTGCCCATTCCTGCTGAGATCGCTCAGCAGGGGGAATTGGCTGTAGAGAAATACCGCGATCGACATCGGCTGGCTTACCAAGACGATGCGTTGGTGAATTGGTGTCCTGCATTAGGTACAGTCTTGGCTAATGAAGAGGTCATCGACGGGAAGAGTGAACGAGGAGACCATCCGGTACAGCGTATTCCTTTGCGACAGTGGATGCTCCGCATCACCGCGTATGCGGATCGTTTACTGTCGGATCTTGATACGCTGGATTGGTCTCCGGGGATCAAGAAGTTACAAGCGGATTGGATCGGACGCAGCGTGGGTGCGGAGGTTGATTTCGCCATTGTGCCACAAGGGGATTGGGAGCAATGGCTGGAGACTCGTAGTCGGTGCGGTTTTCCAGCCGGGCCTGATTCCCAAACTTTGCGTGTATACACGACGCGACCTGACACGCTCTATGGTGCGACCTACATGGTGGTTGCTCCCGAGCATCCTTGTGTTCGACAGATCACTAGTTCGGAACAAGCCGCGGCGGTGAACGATTACGTGCAGTCCGCTTCGTTCAAGAGTGATCGAGATCGCACGGAGGGGGACAAAAAGAAGACCGGGGTGTTCACCGGGGCGTACGCCATCAACCCCATAACGCAGCGACCGATCCCGATTTGGATCGCTGACTATGTGCTAGCGAGTTATGGTACTGGCGCGATCATGGCGGTTCCCGCTCACGATACTCGAGATTATGAGTTTGCAAAAACCTATGGTCTGGAGATTATCCAAGTCGTTGAGCCGAAGGATGCGACGCCGGAGGATCTTCGAGCGATTCGCGATGGGGAAATTTGTTTTGCGGATGAGGGAATAGCGATCCAGAGTGGTGATTTTTCAGGACTGTCGACGCAAGAAGCGAAGCAGCGGATGACAGCGTGGTTGAGTCAGCGGGGGGTTGGCCGACAAGCAGTGAATTACAAGTTGCGGGATTGGCTTTTTAGTCGACAGCGGTTTTGGGGGGAGCCTTTCCCGATCCTTCATGAGGTGGATGCTGACGGTAAACCCAATGGGCGAATACGGGCCGTTCCTGTGGAGAATCTGCCCGTGGACTTGCCTCACTTAGAGGATTTCAAGCCTCATGGAAGGCCGGAGCCTCCTTTAGCCAAGGCGGATGATTCTTGGCTTTATGTCGAGCTTGATGGGAAGCGGTATCGTCGAGAAACCAATACCATGCCTCAGTGGGCTGGGTCGTGTTGGTATTACTTGCGGTTTATATCGCCTGGATGCCACAGCGCGATGGTGGATCGGGAGCAAGAAGCTGCGTGGATGCCGGTCGATTTGTATATTGGGGGGGCGGAACACGCTGTATTGCACCTTTTGTATTCTCGGTTTTGGCACAAGGTGCTCTATGACCGTGGTTATGTCACGCACAAAGAGCCGTTCCAGCGACTGGTCAACCAAGGGATGATTCTGTCCTATGCTTATAAAGACAAGCGTGGGGCGCTGATCTCCGGAGACTCGATCCAGGAGGACGAGCAAGGAGTCGCGACGCATAAGGAGACTGGTGAGGTCTTAGAGCGAATCGTCGCGAAGATGTCGAAGAGCTTAAAGAATGTCATTGATCCAGAGGGAGTGGTCAGAGAGTACGGTGCCGATGCGCTTCGGCTTTATGAAATGTTTATGGGGCCGTTGGAGGCAACGAAACCGTGGAGCATGCAAGGGGTCAATGGGGTCAGGAACTTCCTCGATCGAGTTTGGCGATTGATGGTCGACACACGCGCAGAGGAAAATCAACTGCTAGAAGGTGTGCAGGATATTGCACCGACAGCAGAGCAGGAGAAAATGATCCATGCGACGATTGCCGCCGTAACCCGTGACGTCGAGCAGTTGTCGTTTAATACGGCGATCGCTCGAATGATGGAATTCGTCAACTTTTTCACCAAAGAAGAAGTTCGTCCGAGACAAGCCATGGAGACCTTGACGCTCTTGTTGGCACCATTTGCTCCGCATCTTTGTGAGGAGTTATGGGCCGTGTTAGGACATTCTAACACGTTGACTTACGAGCCGTGGCCGGTGTTTGACCCACAAAAGCTAAAGGCGGCAGCGGTGGAAATTCCGTTGCAAATCAATGGCAAGTTGAGGGCGAAGATGACGGTTCCAGCGGATTGCAGTCCAGAGGAACTTGAGCAAGCCGCTCGTTCGCACGATCGCCTCGCCGAATTACTTGAAGGCAAGCAAATTGTCAAAGCGGTTGTGGTTCCAGGTCGAATGGTGAATTTTGTGGTGAAGTAGTCTCAGGAATGAATCTCAGGGAGTAAGATCGCCGGTTCTTACAGAGAGTTGTCATCATCAGAACTTTTATAGATCAGAACTTCCTTTCGGCAGGGAGTCGATTGAAGAATTTGGGGGCTGCTATGCAGGAATCTGCGGAACATGGAGCGGAGGGGGATGATCGAGAGTTGTTCGAGGAGCGGGAAGCATCGGAAGGCGGAGGTAATTCGCTCGACAATTATGTGACAGAAAACACTCGGAGTTTTCGGCGTCGTGTTGAACGACGTACGCTCTTGATCGTTACGTTGTTGCTCAGCACAATGATCATGATTCGATTACTGCTAATGGGAGTCATCTTGATTACGGGCGTCAGTGCTTCGATGAGTAGTTGGTTGCCCGTGGAGTGTAGGTTACAGAATTTGGGTGCAACAATTTGTTTGGTCTTTGGCACTTACAATCTCATTGCATTAACAGGCTGGCTGATGCAAGATGCTTGGGGGTGGTGGATGTCGGTGATTGGGATTCCTTGGGTGGCATTCCAATGGATCGCGAGTGGATTGGTAATGATCAAATTCTCTGAGTATGCTCTGCCTGGTCAGTTCGTGCTTGGAATCGGAATACTGCTTGTGGTTCCGCTGAGTTTTTTAGTTTGGATGATGATGGGTAGGAAGACACAGAACCGCTTTGGGGTCATGGCGGGCCAGCGACTTCCCTTGATTGTTGCAAACACGGTGGGTGCTGTGCTTTCAGGGGCGTTTGCCGTCTTCTTGATGCAGCAAATGCGTTAGATCCAGAGTTTAAGCCGGCCATCGAGTCGATCGGGGAGGGCCCGATCGACCCATCTTTGGATTTGTTTGGCGTTGTAGCGGACAGAGAAATGTCCGCAGATAATCAGATCGTTTTTGAATTGGTCTTTGCGTTCCACAAAATCATCGAGGTGCATATGGCCATCTTTATGGATTCGATCTTTTCGATGGTCGGGAGCTAGGAAAGTCATTTCCGTGATCAAGACTTTTGCGCGGAGCATATCGGGGTTACGGTCGAGTCCTTCGGGGGCTGTATCACCTGTGTAAGCAACAAGAGGGATTCTGGTTTCAAACGTCACTTCGGCACCCTTGAGCTTGATGTCTCTGATTTGCTCACCTGAGAAATCTTGGTATTCGGGTTTGAGTTTCTTGCGGCGTTCCCAAACAATAAAACCGAGGGCTGGAATGGAATGTTTCATCGCGTGTGTGGAAACGATGAGTTCTCTCGAAAGTTCAATCTCTTGGTTCTCTCGAATGGGGACTAAATCGCAAGGCATGCGTCCGCGATCTAATCTGGAAACGACTTTGAGCATTTGGTCAACGGTAGCTTTTGCATAGTCGGGCAAATAGATCGTTGGCGGTTCCATCTTCATCATTCGTCGTCGGGCGACGTAAGAAGGTATTGCGGCGATGTGATCGAGGTGTGGGTGCGAGATGAAGTAGCGAGGAAGAGCCATGAAGTCCCAGGGTTGCGCACCGAGATCAAATCCGATTTTCAGTTCAGCGATTCGCCAGTAGCTTTGCACGGCGGCCCGAGAATAGCCATCGATCGTTAACCCTTGATGGTGTAGGCCGAGTGTTGGAGCATTATCTACGGATCCGATCGCATCGGATGCTTCTTGGGAACTTAATTCTCCGGTAGCCGAAGGATCGTTTGGGGGTTCGGTATGTGGGGATTGGTTTTTCTTCATGATGCCGAACTTGGTGGAAAGTATTCCGAGAGAAGAGATTCAATCAGTGGTACTAGCTGTCCTTTAGCTTGGGATGACCAGTTCAGTACGTCTGCATGATCGGTTACTGTAGCGTTGTCGCTATTGGCGACGTTTGTGACGATTGAGAAAGCGAGTACGGGAATCTTGCGATCGAAAGCCAGTTTAGCTTCTGGGACGGTACTCATGCCGACCATGTCAGCGCCCAGGTTTCGAAACATTCGGTATTCGGATCGGGTTTCGTAATTCGGTCCGAGGGTAGCCCAGTAGGTTCCTGTAGTGAGTGCAAACCCAAGTTTTATTGCCGTTTGTTGGGCTCGCTCGATCCATGTACGGTCGTAGAGGGTTACGTTGCGGGACAGGAGACCATCATTGGGCTTGGATTGAAAAAGTGGGGGTTGTGGACGGAACATTCCATCGATGTGTGAGTCCATTAACACAACTTGGCCGGATCGAAACCTAGGGTTGATACCGCCGGATGCGTTTGAAAGAATCAATAGATCGATATTAAGGTCGATCAATGTTTGGACTGGTACGAGGGCTTGTTCCATGCGCCAGCCTTCGTACAGATGGCAGCGTCCTTGCAGAGCAGCTACGGGGGTGCCAGCAAGATCGCCCAAGATTAGCTTACCGGCGTGACCACTGACGTGTGTGGTTGGGAATCCTGGTATTTCGTGGAAATCAAAGATAGCGATAGGTACGATTTGATGAGCGAGATCACCTAGACCACTGCCTAGTACGATGCCAACGCGGGGTTGGAACCCGGATAAGTGAGCGCGAAGGAACTCGATGGATTTCAAATCCAAAGTGGAGTGATCGGACCGCGCTGAGCTTATACCGGATGCGGCTGAAGGTTGACTTGACACCGTATTGAGTGAAAACCAATTGGAAGAAGACTTGAATCGTATTCGAGTGGGCGATCGACGGTTACTTTCGGCTGTTTACGTCGGCTTCTAGAACACCGGTAACGAGAGTCGCAAGCCTTGGAGCGGCTTGGTTTGCAATAGCGATGATTTTCTGTACATCCGCTGGTTCGAGTGCATCTGGCAGGCACATATCGGTGATGACGGAGAAGCCCACGGTTCGCATGCCGCAGTGCACTGCTACGATGACTTCTGGAACGGTTGACATTCCGACCACATCAGCACCGATTAAGCGTAGGAATCGGTATTCGGCGCGCGTTTCGAGGTTGGGACCACTGACGGCGACAAAGACGCCTTGATGTGCTCGAATGTCGTTTTTGCGAGCGACCCGAAGTCCTTCTTCGATCAATGCGTGATCGTACGGGGCGCTCATATCTGGAAATCTAGGTCCGAGTCGATCATCGTTAATGCCGATCAACGGGTTGTCTCCCATTAGGTTGATGTGATCTTCGATGAACAGAATATCACCGGCGCGGTGATTAGGGTTCATGCCACCGCAGGCGTTTGAAACCAGCAAAAGGGAAGCTCCTAATGCGTTCATCACACGCACGGGGAGGGTAATTTGCTTGAGTGGATAACCTTCGTACATGTGGAATCGACCTTCCATGGCTACGACGGGAACTCCGCAGAGTTCGCCGCAGACGAGACGACCGCGATGGGAGGTTGCCGTGGATTTCAGGAAGTGTGGGATTTCCGCGTAGTCGAAAGTTTCTTGGACATTGATTTTTTCGACCAAAGGTCCCAAGCCGGTTCCGAGGATGATTCCTGCGTGGGGCTTGCGATCCCAACGCTTGCGAATCGCATCGCAAGCTTCCTGAATTTTGTCGTAGAGATCCAACATTAGTTATCAACCGGAAAGGGAAAAGGAATACGTTTGGGATAAGGGGGTGGTGATTTCCAAGGATTACTTGAGAATCATGTCGTCCACCGTCTTTCCGGAAGGAATCATGGGCAAGACGTGTTCTTGGTATGGCACTTCGACATCCAGAACAAACGGCCCTGGGTAGTCGATCATCTCTTGGAGTGCTGCTTGTAAATCGCATTTGCGTCGGACTGTTGCGGCTCCACATCCGTAGCCTTTGGCGATTTGCACAAAGTCCGGATAGCGCTCTGCGGCGTAGGAGTGGGCGACGGTGGACCCAGGCCCGCGAGCTTCTTCGTGGTCGATAGGACCGAGGTACGTATGAGCGCGGTTAGAGCCCATAAATCGGTCTTCCCATTGAACCACCATTCCCAAGTGTTGGTTATTCAGTAGCAGGACCTTTACTGGGAGTTTTTCGCAATGCAGGGTTGCAAGTTCTTGGATATTCATTTGAAAGGAACCGTCGCCATCGATATCGATGACGAGAGCATTGGGATGTGCGGCTTGCACACCCATCGCAGCGGGAAGACCGAAACCCATGGTTCCTAGGCCACTACTGCTGAGCCAAGTTCTTGGGCGGCGGAATTGGAAGAACTGTGCGGCCCACATTTGGTGTTGACCGACACCTACGGTCACGTAGGTTTCCCTCTGCTTTGTCATGTTTGATAGGGTTCGGATGGCATGCTGTTGCAAAATGCCGTCGAAGTTCTCGTCGTATTGGAACGGGGTTTTGGCTTTCCAATCACGGCATTGTTGAAGCCATTGCGAGATATCTTCGGGAGCTTCGACGATCTTGTTCAGTTCGTCCAAGGCGTAACGAATTTCGCTACGAACGGCGATGTGTGCTACTTTGTTTTTGTTGAGTTCCGAGGCATCGATATCCACGTGAACGATTTTGGCATGTTTTGCAAAAGAGGCGAGATGTCCGGTTACACGATCATCGAACCGCACACCGAAAGCCAATAGAAGATCGCAATCACGCACGGCGTAGTTTGCGTATGCGGCCCCGTGCATTCCGAGCATGTCCATCGACAATGGGTCTTCGGCGGAAAGGATTCCCAAGCCCATGACGGTCATGGTTACCGGGATGCCGGTCTTGTGTACCAAGGTACGGATTGCCTCGGAGGCCTCACCCGTTACAACACCGCCGCCGCAATAAATCATAGGGCGTTTGCTGTGGCGAATCGCTGCCGCGATTTGACGAATCTGTTCCGGGGCAGCATTTGGATGTTTCGTGGGTTTGTATCCGGGCAAGTTCATCGAAACTTCATCTGGTACTTCACACGAGTCCATCTGCACGTCTTTGGGCATATCGACGAGAACGGGACCAGGGCGCCCCGTGGTTGCAATATGAAACGCCTCTTTCATCACTCGCGCAACATCTTCAACACGCGTAACCAAGTAATGATGTTTTGTAATTCCGCGGCAGATCTCAACGATCGGCGTTTCCTGGAATGCATCGGTACCGATCACGGCGGTAGGAACTTGGCCGGTGATTGCAATTAGGGGGATACTGTCGAGTTTCGCATCAGCGATGGCGGTAACCAAGTTCGTAGCACCAGGACCGCTGGTTGCCATGACAACTCCGACTTTCCCCGTCGATCGCGCGATACCTTGAGCGGCGAAAGCACCACCTTGTTCGTGTCTCGGTAGGATGGTACGCAGTTTGTCGGAATACTTGGTCAGCGATTGATGCATAGGCATCGAGCACCCGCCGGGATAGGCGAAGATCACCTCTACCCCGTGATCCACCAAGGACTTAACCACAATATCGGCACCGGTCATCACTTGGGATTTCCGAGTCGTAGCGGTAGAGGTCGTTGGCATAGATAGGCTCCTTGTGGGGATCGGGGAATCGCAAAAAAGTTTAAGTCGATAAATATACCACGTGTTTGCAAAACCGTCGAACGCTGCTAGATGCGACATTGTGACATGGAGTGCGACAGTTCGACGTGGTCGTGTCGCAGTTGAGGTTGTACCACGAGGCGGGGGCAGAGACGTTTTTAGATTCGATTCGGGCGAAAGACTCAGGATTCTCTCGATTCGCTGGCAAAACAAGCTTTCGAAGTACCTTTTTTTGATTGAACGAGGTTCTGGTACGCTGATTGCACCCACGGGTTGTCCGTAGAGCGGCAGTCTGATGTACCGCGATCCTTGCTCCGGGCGTTAAAACCACCCAACCGGTTTTAATGGCGAGAATCGAACAAGTGTACCGGGCTGTCGCTCTTTTTTTGTTTGTTCGGTCCGACATGCCGTTGATCGCTAGCGTGATGGACGCTGGAGAGATTCGATACCGGGATCCGATTGATGCAACTTAACGATGTAGTCGGTTGGGGTTTAGCATCCTACTCGTCGCTTTCCTCATCATTGGGTTGAGTAACTCCCCAGGCTTTTAGTTTGCGTTGCAGGGTTCTGACGGAAATACCAAGAGTGTGAGCGGCGTGAGTACGGTTTCCGAAAGACTTTTTCAGTGCGCTGAGGATTGCATCTTTTTCGAGTTGCTGGAGGTTCAGAGGGATTCGGCGAGAGCTTGAGGTTTCGGTTTGGGGATTTCCGCTGAGATACTTCGGTAAATCGCGTAGAGTCAGGATTCGTTCTTCTCCCATGACCACCATGTTTTCGATGGCATTACGCAATTGCCTTACATTTCCAGGCCAGTCGTATTGTCCGAGGTAATCCAGGAGTTCTGGGGCAACTTCGGGAATGGGTCTTAGGTGTCGCCGAGCGCAGTCTTCAAGGAAATGTTCAACGAGGATTGGGATATCTTCGGGGCGTTCCCGCAGAGGTGGAAGTTCGATGCTCAGGACGTTGAGTCTGTGGTAAAGGTCGATCCGAAAGTGGTCTCGTTGGATCATTTCAGAGATATTTCTACTAGTTGCGGCGATGAGTCGAATGTCGACGGATGTTTCGATATTGGTTCCCACGGGAGCGAACGCATAGCTTTCTAAAACGCGCAAGAGTTTTGGTTGTAGGGTTAGCGGGAGGTCCCCGATTTCGTCCATGAAAAGAGTGCCACGATTCGCAGCGCGGAATCGACCATCGCGGTTTTCCTGGGCACCGGTAAATGCTCCGCGCACGTAGCCGAATAGCTCGGATTCGATGAGAGCGTCGGGGAGCGCTGAGACGTTGACTGCGACGAAGGAAGCGTTCTTTCGTCGACTGTTTTCGTGAATTGCGGAGGCTACAAGTTCCTTGCCGGTACCGGATTCACCGGTAATCAGTACCGTCGCATCTGAGGATGCTACGCGGAGGATCTGTTTAAAGATGTCTCGCATTTGATCGGATTGGCCGATCATCTTCCCGATCCCACCGATATCGATGGCGGTCTGATCGTTTCCTCTTAATCGCATGGGAAGGTAGCGATTGAGCAGGACCAGTAGTTCCTCTGGTTTGAGGGGTTTCGTCAGATAGTCTGAAGCCCCGAGTTTCATGGCTTCGACGGCTGAGTGAATATCGCCGTAGGCAGTAACCATCAGTACAGGAACTGTTGGTTTTTCAATTCTCCATTGTCTGAGGACATCCAAGCCATTTTCTTGTCCGAGTCGAAGATCGCAGACCACTAAATCCACGGCTGATTCGAAAGCTTGGATCGCCTCCCTTTGATTGCTTGCACCTACGGCGCGATAGCCTTCGGATCGCAGCAGTCGCACCATTGCATCGCGCTCTCGGACTTGGTCTTCAACGACGAGAATAGACAGGCCCGTATTCATTTTGCTGCGTGTTTATTGGATCGGGAATAGGGAAATGAGACACTTGCGGTTGCGTGGAGGGATCATCGTCCCCGGAATTACTGTCGACATGCCCTTTAAGGTGCATTTCGAAACGTAATCCGCCGAGGTCGGGGCTTCTAGTACAGGAAATAGCTCCTCCGTTTGCCTCTAGGAGGTTTCTCACTACTGCAAGTCCTAGGCCAACGCCGTCTCGTCTTGAACTATAAAACGGTTCGAATATTTTTTCGAACATGTTGTCGGCGATTCCTGGACCGTCATCTTCGAACGTTATTGCTATGCCGTTTTGATGGTTTTGTACAGAAATGCGGATGCGTCCACCCTCGGGCAAAGCGTCGCGGGAGTTTTGGAGCAAGTTGAGCAGGATTTGTCGAAAATGCTTGGACGAAATCATAGCTTGCGCATGGGGGGCTTGCGTTGCAATTGAAACCCCAATGTGATGATGCTCATGGATTCGTTTCATGAAATTCATAACTGCGGTCAGTTCTCGATCGATGTCGATCCAAGCCTCTTGTTGGTTTTCGATTCTGGCAAAACCGAGTAATTGTCCAATCAAGTCGTTCACGCGTTCCAATTCACTGACCGATTCTCGGATCATCATCGAGGCTTCATCGATCGGGACATTGGATTCCCCGCGTATCAGTTTTTCGGATGTGAACAGATTCAATCGAACGGCGTTAAGGGGGTTTCTCAGTTCGTGAGCGATTCCAACGATAAGCCGGCTTAAATCCGCAAGCCGACGGGTTTCCGCGGTCCGCAGAGCTTCTTCGAGTGCTTTGGCATGTTTTCCTAAGCGGAAAAGAGATACCGAGGTGACGCTGACGATCGCGACCATCGATAGAAGAATCGTAACCCACACGACCCAACGGGAGCGTTGAGCTTCGACCACAAGGTTGTCCAGCCAAGTCAATGGAATCGCTGTTGAGTAGGTCGCAAGTACTTGATCCCGGTTTCCGATGGGTACTTGGACCTCAATGACATCAACCCATTTGCCGTTTTGCTTTACGGAAATTTCCTGAACATTGCTGGGGAATCCCTCAAGCGGTTTCGCGGTCCAGTGATTGACTTTTAGGTTGTCGAAGACTCCGGCAACGGCGAGGGCTTCGCCCGAGCGGGTTGCAATTTTTGCGTATGCCCGATCTGGTTTTTTGATAATCACTCGATTCCAGTGGTCGCGTAGCCAGGGTTGTACGTTTGGTTCGGTGAAGTTTAAAAGTGTTTTTCCGTCCTTGAGATCCGATTCGATCCGCACAATAGTTCTCTCAATGTGCGATTGAAGCTTAGCAACTTCAGCGGAATAGATCAGTTTCCGGCGGTTGGAAAGATCGTTGGCCAGCCCTACACAGCAAATGACCGTCACGAGCAGCACTGCCGCGGCAATAAATATTAGCGGAGCCCATCGTCGATTCGGGAACCCTTTTTCATTGATTTTCGAATTCTCCATCGCTTTTGTCTCCCGAATCAAGGCTTTCTCGAACCCGCATTATGACTCATAATATCCCCTCATGGAACCAGAAGCGACTTTCTCCCGCCTTATCTTTGCCCAAACTAACTACTCCTCTGAGGATATTCCGTCGGGGATATCTTCCGTCGATGCATGCGACTACCATGCGGCTTGGACGAGCCTTTGGCACCCCTTGATTATCGATCTTCTAGGCTTCCTTCCCGAGTCGAAAAGGACCGATCCGTCCGGCTTAGACGTTGAAAACGCTTTGATTTTGGTCCCCAATGCATCCGCTGAGAAATTGGATCAGCCGCTTGAGGAGCGACTCGCACTCTCTCATTCGACGTTCATGTTCTCTCGCTCATCTGCCAGGGGGGAGCTTGTCAAGTCTTTACTGCGCGCGATCGCGATTCGCGCTGGGGGTGCCGAAGCGGAGGGTTCTGGAATTGAACAGGCGTTGCAAGGCGATTCTGTTGCTTGCAGTCTAGCCGAGGATTTTCATGCATTCGGCTATGCTGTACAGCAGGTTCAGTGCATGGCGAGGAAACTGCGGTACAGTTTTAACTTGGACTGGATGGTTGTTACTGAGCAGTTGCTTTCGTCGGCTCGCTGTTTCGCTGGTGGAGATTTCGAAGAATGCGATCGGTTGTTGGCTGCCGCTTACGACTCGCTTTCGCAAGAAAGAGATCGTTATTGTTCTCAGCAAGCGTACCTGATGCATTTAGTATTGACGGCTTCGGTCAATCCGAAGAGTGCCAAAAGCCCGATTGGTGCATTGTTCGTTTCTGAGCTGCAACGCGACACGGTATCGAATGTTTTGGCAACTACCGAGACGCTTGAGAAGATTCGCTCAGGCAACTCGCAAGGATTTGAATTGCTTCAACATCGACTCCGCGAAAAATCACTTTCCTTATTGGGTGGCTTTGCAAAGGAGCTTCAGCACACCTATTTGACGGAGCACGCGTTGCATCGAAGTTTCAGTTTCGCTCGACGCGAGGTTCAGCGACTCGGTTTGCCAGCGGTTACGACGCTAGCCCCTTTTCGACCTGGCATTCCTGGTTGTTTACCGAGCATTGCCCTATCCCATGGATATCAAGGGGCATTGATCGCACGGTTTAGCGATGGCATGATTCCAGAAAAGGAGCATGCGAAGCTCCGATGGCAAGAGACTTCGGAAAGTCCTGCGCTCGACACGATTCTTGGGCATGTCCTCGATGCGAACGACAACGAATCGCTCTTGAACTTCGGAACCGAATTAGCGAAGCAGTTAGATTATCATCAAGTACCAACGATGGTGCTTGCTCATTGGCCGTTGCAGGTGTGCTTGGGGTTCGAAGATCTTTTGCGAGCAGCAAGGCGTTCTCCTGCGTTGGGGAAATTTGTTCTTATAGACGAGTATTTTGCTTCGACTTCTCAGCCGTATTGGTCCGAGCAGTTCGCAACCCCTAATTTTCCATTTCCGGTTCGCGGTCCGAGTCAGAGGTTGCATTCGATCCAGTGCAGTTTGATCAAGTTGCACGGTTTGCTTTATCGAGCTGAGCGGATTGAAGAAGCGATCGAGCTGATTAAGCCATTGACGACGCTTGAGGTTATTCAAGAATTCGCGAGCAAACTGAAGGATCTACTGCATCGATGCGATGCGATCGCGCAGCACGATTCTATTGAGATCGAGTCTCCCGAAAATTGGTATCCTGCGTTGTTTGCGGAGATTCAGCAGTTGCAGGATCAAGTCGGGGGGGTACTGCAATCGACATTTGGGACTGGAGATGGTTTTGCAGTGGTACATCCGGCTTCGCATCCTGCGCGTCGGCTTGTACGTCTTTCGGTTCCGAAAAGTCAGCTACTTCACACCAAGAACGAACGCATCGTTCATGCTTGTGATCTTCCAGATGGAAAGAATTGTGAATTGCTCGTGGATATTCCACCATATGGATTTACATCGATCCCAACCATGGGATCGTGCAAGCCCGATTCAGAGATACCTCGCGAGAAGAAATCAACGGGACTTTTTTCAAAGTGGTTTGGGAGCAACCATCCAGTTGCCACTCCAGCAGGTTTGTTGTCAAACGAATTCATCGAAGCGCAATTCGATTCGATCAAAGGGCATTTGCGAGCGTTCTACGTCCGGGATCAACGAGGGAATAGACTCAGTGCAATGTTGTCGTTAGTTCAAAGACCCTTGGACTTCGCAACGAAGTATTCTGAGAAGGACTTTCTCGCGTTGCAATCGGTTTCGATGGAGAGTTCCAATCCAACCGATGCTTCGGGCGTTGTCTCGATTCGAGGGGGCTTTATCACGGATGTAGCCTCTGGCAATGGGCCACGAATTACTCAGACCTTCACGATGCACACGCAGGCCAAGTGGTTAGAGATCCACGTGAAGGGAAGTGGATTTTCAGCTAGCGAGCACTATCCAGTTTGGCGCATGGTATGGCCTAGTGAGGCTGCAAGTCTGAGTTTGTGGGCGGCGAGCAACAAAAGCAAGTGGCTCCAGCCTTTACAAGCAAATACTGAGTTGATTGAGATCGACGACGCGCAGTACAAACTTTACATTGCCACCGGTGGGCTAAGTGTCCATAGGAAGTACGGACCGAACCAATTGGTTACAGCCTTACCGATCTCCAAAGACGGTTCGGTCGATGTTCGGTTGTTCATTGGTTTGCAATGGCAGCGTCCATGGGAGACAGCTATTGATTTGTTCCAGGAGCCATGGGTCTTGCAGCCCAAGTCCTCCGCGGCGGCTACATCCATCCCACAAAGTGCTTGGCTTGCGCAGTGCAACCATCCGAACGTTCGCATGCATTTTTTAGCGAGTGATTGGGTGATGCCAAATTTGGGAGAGGTTCCGATGGATCCTGGATTTTTTCAGCCTGAATCCCTTATTTCGATCCTTGAGACGGCGGGAAAGTCGGGGACGGCAAAAATAAGTTTGCCGAAAAAACCCACTGAGGCGTTCAAGATGAACTTTACTGGGCAAACGTTGGATAAACTGGAGGTTCAAGGTTCGAGTATCTCGGTTCCCTACGGACCGAGGGAGCGGTGCTTGGTAGGAGTTTCTTATCGGGCCGATGAGCCGAACGCGTTGGTTGCAGGGAATCGTAGTCGGGAACCAGAGTGACAACCCATGAGCCGACCCACTGAAAGCAACGATTTGACGAATCAGACGATTGGAGGTTACAGCATTCTCCATCGACTCGGTGTTGGTGGAATGTCCGAAGTCTATTTGGCGTTCCAGAATTCACTTCACCGCCATGTCGCGTTGAAGGTGCTTCGATCAGATTTTGTTGGTTCCGATGAGCACGAACAGCGATTTTTGCAGGAAGCTCGCTCGGTTGCATCGTTGATGCATCCGAATATTGTCCAGGTGTACGACGTAGGCAAGTTCGATTCGGTGCATTACATCGCGCAGGAGTATGTGCCGGGCAGTAACTTGAACTCGTTCATTCAGCGGCGTGGTGCTTTGCCTCTCGAGGAAGCGACGTCGATATTGTGGCAAGCGACGTCTGCGCTTCAGAAGGCCGCGAGTATTGGATTGGTTCATCGTGACATTAAGCCAGATAACTTATTGCTCACGCCCGATGGAGAAGTCAAAGTTGCCGATTTCGGGCTTGCGCGAGCACGAGGGCAGAATCAGAATTTAACAGCCGTCGGCGTGGCACTTGGTACTCCTCTGTACATGAGCCCCGAACAGATACAAGGTTTCTCGGTAGATTCGCGTTCGGATCTGTATTCTCTAGGGGCAACCGCCTATCACATGCTTGCAGGGCGTCCGCCGTTTTCAGGGGAAACTGCGCTGGCGCTGGCGATGCAACACATTCAAGCCGAACCGGTAGCGCTTGAACAACTCAGGCCCGATTTACCGAAGGCTATTGTAGAGATCGTTCATCGACTTTTGAAAAAGAGTCCTGAAGACCGTTTTGGGTCTGCGATGGAGTTGAGTCGGGAACTGCGACACTTTATCGATGAGCACCTCCAAGGGCGTGGCGACAAGATGATCCCATTTACGGGGCTTGTGATTGAACATCAAGCCATCACGTCGAGCGCGGCGACCGAAGAGTTACAAGTTCTGCTCAACAGTCAGAAGACATCCAAGCGTCTAGAGGTAGCTTCCGGAAAACGAAACGCCGAGGAATCGAAGTCCGAAAAACGGTTGAGCCACTGGAGGAAGTCGCTTGCATGGATTCTCTTGCCCATGGCGATTACTGCAATGGCGAGCTTTTCGCTTCTGCGAATGGACTTGTTTGCGAATCAATCGTCAAGTACGGCCGGGGTGACTAGGGAGTCTTCCATTCAACGCCAGTATGCGACTGCATTGCTGGAAAACGATTTGAAGAATTGGAATGCGGTGAGTGAGTTTTTTCCTCCGACCGATGCCATTTCTCGAAATTACTACCTCAAGGCACAATTGCAAATTGCTAGGTTGAGGATTGAAGGGGAGGACTATGCTGCGGCTGCTCGCAACCTATTGACAGTGATTGATTCGCCGTATGCAGATGAAGTTTTGCGAACCGTAGCGAGAATTCAATATGGCTGGACTCAGCAACGTTTGCGTCGTGCTGGTCAGCGAAACGAGTGGTATGAACGGGCGATGCGAGATCTGTCGACCATGGTGCCGGAAAAACAAAAATTGATTCGAGAGGCGTTGCACTCCCGAGTGCGAGCAGAGTGGGAGACTGTCGATTATCTCAATCAATCGCCGGTTGACGAACAATCGCAAGAGTCAAAGCCTGTTAGTAGCACAACCTCGATCCCGGCTTTTGAAAAGGTGTAACCTTGCTCGCCAGTCGCCTTCGTTCTGCATTTATCCTCATCGCTTTGGTACTTGGCTTTATGTACTTGGATGTTGCCTATCCGTTGGCGGGTATTCCAGGGGTTTGGATGATTCCTTTTTTTGCAATCCTCAGTATTGGGACGATGAGGGAAGCCGGCGCGATCGCGCAGAAGGCATGGGGAATTCCAATACTGATTACCCCTGGACTTGCGTTGCTTGCGATCCTGTTTCCTGCGTATCCCGAGTTACTGCGTCTCTTTGGTCGTACCGGGATCTCCGACATCACGTTGTCCCCGGAGATGCAAACGATTTGGGCTAGGCTGGGGGTAACGCTTCTTGGGGCTTGGGGGGTGGTGGCTTGGATGGGCGTTCGGACGATGCGAAGTTATCAATCTGCTACGACTGCGTTGGGGTGGTTAGTCAGTTCCGGGTTGCTCATGTACCTCTGCGTCGCACTGTCTTGCTGGTGGATTATTCGGCAGGTGGGAGCTCCTACGACGGGGATGCTGCGAATCATTGGTATTGCCACGGTTACGAAAATGTCGGATGCGGGGGCATATTTTGTAGGAAAGACTTTTGGGAACTATCGGCTGGTTCCTTTACTGAGTCCGAAGAAGACATGGGAGGGGTTTCTAGGCGGTATCGCTGTGGCATGCTTGGTTTCGATTCTGTACTTTTTGTTCGTTTCGCCCAATGCTCAAAAGACTTCCATGCCATATTCGATCCTTGGGCCAATCGCCTTGGGGATTTTGCTTGCCGTAGGCGGCTTGTTCGGCGACCTGATCGAATCGATGCTCAAGCGTTCAGGAGAAGTGAAAGATAGTGGCTCGACATTGCCTGGACTTGGTGGAATCTGGGATGTCTCAGATTCGTTGATTCCTGCGGGCGTTGTTGGTTTACTCGCAATTGCTTGGGGATGGATTTGAATTTGTCGGGGCTTGAGGTGACAATACAGGACAGGCTTCATTCCCATGAGGAACAATTGATATGTCAGAATCGACGCTAACATTGGGTGATCCCCAGTTAGCCATCCAACTTTTTGGACCGCAAGATAATCATCTTCGCAAGGTTCGTAACCAGCTAGGAGTTGCGATTACGCATCGCAATGGCACGATTCGAATTGCAGGGCCGAGCAATTCTGTGGACATTGCCACGGGGATCTTGGAGAAACTCAAAGAGAAGCTATTGCGGGGCGGATTGATCGACACGGAGGAGATCGACAGCATGTTGAGTCAAGCAACGGCACCGGCTTCCAAGACCTTTGCGGCGGAGAAGTCCGATTCGAGGGAGTTGGGGATAGGGAATGCGGCAAGGCGAATCAAACCGCGCACGCAAGGCCAAGCGGCTTATGTGGAAGCCATCCGCAGCCATGATATGACCTTGTGTACCGGGCCGGCGGGATGTGGTAAGACGTATTTGGCGGTTGCGACTGCTGTGGAGGCGTATCGGGCGAAGGCAATTCGAAAGATTGTCTTGGTTCGACCTGCGGTGGAGGCAGGGGAGAGTCTTGGGTATCTACCGGGTGATTTGAACGAAAAACTCAATCCTTATTTGCGTCCACTGTTGGACGCGATCAACGAAATGGTAGATTTTGACCAGGTCAAATTCTTGATGGAGCAAGACATCATCGAGGTTATTCCGTTGGCATATATGCGAGGACGAACGCTGAACCACGCGTTCATTATCCTTGACGAAGCGCAGAATGCGACAGTAGCACAGATGAAAATGTTTTTGACCCGGATGGGCGAAGGGTCCAAAGTCGTTGTTTCTGGGGATATTTCCCAGGTGGACTTGCCTTATGGGGTAACGAGCGGATTGCGAGACGCCATCCAACGCTTGCAGGGAATCGAAGAGATCGCCATCATAAAGCTCCAGGAGTCCGACATCGTCCGCCATCGGCTTGTCCAGCGAATCGTTGCAGCGTACGAACACCCTTCCAACAACAAGTCTCGTTCATACGGCTCCGACGAGCAGTCATAGCAAAGCCATGGCGGTACGCACATTCTTATGAGTCAGACACAACCCAAGAGGAGCCGAAGCGAGCGAGCCGCGGCATTAAAGCTTGGAAAACTCGACTGGGAAATCTTGTTCGAGCGGCTGTTTAGTGCAGACGCGATGATTCGTGTTGGTATTGCAGCTGTTGCAGCGGTGCTCTTGACGCTATTGGTACGTGGTTGGGAGCCACCGTTTCCGTATCGAGTTGGATATGTCCCACCCCGTGCGATCCCGGCTCGTGTTGCATTCCAACTGGAAGATGAAGTTCAGACCGACGTGCTCAGGAGCCAAGCTGCTCGTGAAGTTCTTTGCGTCTATGAAAATCGCAAAGAACCGCTTGTGCAACTGCGCGGAGCGTTGAAGGACGCTTTGTTTTCCCTGCGTATGCCTTCGCCGTCATCTGATTTATCAGCGATTCAGCGTGAGAACTTAAAAGCATTTGGAATCGAGGCTGACGAAGGTGAGCCACTTCGTGATGGTAGCAAAACCATTACGACACAAGAGGCGATCGATTGCATTCGAAAGACGCTTGCAACGGATGCGGAGATATCCAAATATGATTCTGCAATTCGAGAGATCTTCGACCCGATTGAAGAAACAGGGGTATTGCAATCGTTGCGCCACGATAGTCAAAAAGGGAATCAGCGGTTCATCAAAGTTTTTAACCTAGGTGATGAGTCCAACCGCCGTGAAATCGATGTGGCGAGGGTTCGGATTGCCGAGGTCACGGTAACGCTCAAGTCGGCTCTTGAGCGAGAATTTTCGAATCAGTTTGGTAGCGAGTATTCACGGGTTCTTGCATTGATGATCCATCGCTACATCAGTGATCGCGTTCAAGAGACTCTTTCATTTCGTGAAGACTTGAGCAATGTCGCGAGATTGGCGGCTGTGAAAGAAGTTAAGCCAGCGATGATTTCCTACGAAACCACCTACGGTGCGTTAGTGGGTATGGGCAAGCTGCTGGGTGCCAAGGAGATTCGGCTTTTGCGGGCCGAGCATGATGCATATCTTCAGCAGATGGGGTGGGGGTTGCGTTTTCAAAGGCTGGCTGCGTTCCTTGGGTTACTGATAGCTCTTTGCGCACTTTGTGGATTCTTTATCCATCAATCCAAAGATAGGACGCCGATTTCGAACACGGTCAAGTTCATACGGATGATCGGATTGACGGTTTCAACCATCCTGGCCGCCGTGTTCGCATCTCAAGACCCCTTTCACCTGGAGATTATTCCAGTGACGCTTTGTGCGATAACGGCCACGATCATATACGGTAAGCCCACTGCATTGATGCTCATGGCAGCTGTTTCCTTGGTTATTGCTTTTAGCACAGGAGTGGATCTGAGCGAATTTATTTTGCTATCCAGTGCAGCCGCCGGCGCGATTCTGCTGTGTTCGCGTATCCGTAATCGGACGCGATTGGTTTACATCGGATTTGGTGTCGCTTCGATTGTGTTTGCAACTTATGTCGGACTTGGAATCCTTACGGGGCAGTCGATCGAACTCGATGGGGACTCGCTCACGAGTCAATTGACGAAGGGTAATACGGCGTTCTCTAGCCGATTGATTTACGAAGCGTTGAAGCAGTTCGCGTTTGTAGCCCTGTGTGGGCCACTGATGACTGGGATTCTCCCGTTCATGGAACGGTTCTTTGACGTACAAACCGATTTGACACTACTGGAGCTAAGCGATTTAAATCATCCGTTGTTGCGGGAGCTAGCTCAAAATGCGCCTGGGACTTATAACCACACAATCTCGGTCGCTTCCTTGGCCGAACCCGCTGCTGAGGCTATTGGCGCAAATGGGTTACTCGTGCGCGCAGGTGCTTGTTTCCACGACATAGGAAAGATCTTCAAACCGAATTACTTCGTTGAAAACCAAATGCCCGGCGTGAATCGCCACGATACTCTGCAACCGGAGTTAAGCACGTTGGTGATTATTGCACACGTCAAAGACGGCGCTGACTTGGCCAGACAACATGGGATACCGCAGAGAATCATAGACTTCATCGAACAACACCACGGTACAACCCTTGTCGAGTACTTCTACAGGCAGGCTCAAAAAGAGAACGTAGGAAACGAAGAGAACGAAGAAGTTTCCGAACGAACGTTTCGGTATCCTGGCCCCAAGCCTCAATCCAAAGAAGCAGCGGTGTTGATGATTGCCGATGCAGTAGAGAGTGCAAGCCGAGCTTTGAAAGAGCCAACTTCGTCGCGAATTCAGCATTTAGTTGATGAAATTGCAATGAAAAAACTGCTCGATGGCCAATTTGATGAATGCGAATTGACGCTCAGGGAGATCGATCGCATCAAGCAATCGCTGGTGAAGAATTTGAACGCCGTCTATCACGGGCGTGTGAAGTATCCTGACCAGCAGTCTGTCGGATAAGCTTTGAAAGTCTTGCGTCTTTTCCTGCCGGCCTATACATTTTCGATTGCTCTCCGTAGGGTGCTTTTACCTAACTTTCGAGTTTTCGTGATTAGAATTTACGCCCATGTCTGAACCTGCCAACAAGGTGCCTGAATTTCCTGCGGAACCACTGACCCTTGCGATGAATGTTCCGCTTGCCTCGATGAGTTGGATCGAGAAATCTTTGGTGCTAGCCGAACTTTCGAGACTTGCGTACGGTCCACCAGAGCAGATTTCAAAGATCGTATATGAGGCTGGTATCGACCAATGTGACTTCATCCAGGAAGCCGGCTCGGAGGTATATGTTTTTGGTACTCGTTACGACTGTTTGGTGGTAGCGAGAGGTACGGAACCTACCAAATGGGACGATATTTCTGCAGATGCGAAAGCTTGGACTATCGCTTGTGAGATCGGTCGTGTGCACAGTGGATTCCATCGGCACGTCGATCTTCTATGGCCAGATATCGAAAGCCAGTTACGAGAGAACCAACGCCCTGTTTGGTTTGCTGGCCATTCTTTGGGAGGGGCGATGGCAGCGGTTTGTGCCGTGCGTTGTAAGCTTTCGCCAATTCCTTCGAACCCCCAAGCGATTTTCAGTTTTGGAGCACCAAGAGTTGGAAATCGACAGTATGCATCGTTCTTGCAAATTAGGCATTATCGTTGGGTGAACAATAACGATATCGTGCCTCGAATACCCCCTCGGCTTCTAGGCTATCATCACATGGGGCGTGAGATCTATTTGAATCGCAAAGGGAAGATCAGTCGCATTCATCAATGGTTGCGGTTTCATGATCGAGTCAGAGGATTTTTCACTTCGTTGCGCCAAGGTAAGATTGATTATTTTTGCGATCACTCGATGAAAGAGTACATGCGGATCATTCGCGATTTAAATGCTTCGGAGAAAAAAGGGGAGCGAATCCGGATCCCGAGAGGACTGCGATAAACGGAGTCCTCGGACTGCACATGAAATTGCGGTGCTATAACTTACTGCTCAAGAAATTCGGGACGCGGGAGGCTTTCGGTACCAATGGGAACGGGATTGTGTTAAAACGTAACGATTAGGCAGTTTGAGTCGAACCGGTTTGACGTGTACAAATCCGCCTTGCCGCTGTTTTCGAGAAAGGAACCCTCGAGCGTTTGCCGAAATGGAATGAGATATCACAGGATCTGCTTGCGGATCACATCAGATCCCTGCGATGAATCACTAGAAATCGGATTTAGCCATGAGCATTCATTCGGAATTCCATCGACGAAGTTCTCCACTGGTATCGCGGCGCAGACTTTGTAAGCAACTTCTGCTGCTTTTACCAATCCTGCAATTCTCCCCCTCGTCGCAAGGGCAGGATGATCCGGAAGCGTCAAAGGAAGCTACGAAAGGCATTACGTTCTTTGCTCCACGAAAACTTGATTTCCAGTTCGGGATGAGGTTCAAGTCCAACGATAATTTCTGCTCGAATCTTTTCGCCACGATTGCGTTTCCAACCGATTGGCCTGAGCAGAAGGTTCAAGTGAAGCAGTCGAATATACCGCCGAATGCGCAATGGCAGTTCCGAGATCTACCCCCAAACGCACCGACGACGGCTCGACAAATGCTGATGAGTATTCCGGGTCTGCAACCGGGAGGGCAACTCGACATGCTTTTTGATGTGGAGGTAGTGAAGTCATTTATTGATCCGCCTTCCGACACAAGTGTTTTTGTAATACCCAAAAAGGTCCCAAAAGAGCTCAATTGGTTCATGGGTAATAGTCCAATGATTGATGCGAACGCATCGGATATCAAGAGAATCGCCAAGAGCATTAAAGATTCGAAGCCCGAAACGGCTTGGGCTCAGGTCGAAGCGATCTACGATTGGGTGCGTGAAAACATCGAGTATCGCAATGGACCAATTCGTAACACCCGGGAGGCGATGAAGGACAAGCAAGGTGATTGTGAGGAGATGACAGGGATCTTCATCGCATTGTGCCGTGCAAGCGGAATCCCAGCGCGATGCGTTTGGATTCCCGATCATTGTTACCCGGAGTTTTACCTTGAAGACGACGAGGGGAAAGGACACTGGTTTCCTTGCCAAGTTGCGGGGGATCGGCAATTCGGTCAAATGCACGACTACCGACCTATACTCCAAAAGGGAGATCGGTTTAAGGTTCCTGAATACACCTCCCCGCAACATTACTTGTCAGAGTTTTTCCGATGCAATCAAAAATCCGTAGGGCCTCGAGATCCAGAAGTGGAACCTGTTTTGGATTTGGGACCACTACGCGAGGAAATCGATGCCTTGCAAGCTCAAGCGCCCGGGAACACCCGTCCTTAGGGTATTGGTAGCAAGGAACGGTAGGACGACTTAGACGCTCCTCTTGCGACGTTTGCTCGTGCTTTTTAACTGACAGGACTTAAAGTGGCTCATCCGAAATGCGATCGATGTCAAAACGAAGTAGATTTAGCTCGTGAAATTCACTACTGCATTACCATTGAAATCGAAGCGGGAGGATTTGTCGATGCAAGAGAGGTCGACGAACCACTTGACGCCATCGATCGTCTCGACGGATTGCTTGACGATGCAGATGAGTTGTGTGAAGCCGATTTCGAAGATGCATGGTTTCAAAGTAAGCAATATGTGTTGTGTCAATGCTGTTACCAAGAATACATAAAGAACCCATTGGCAAGGTCGAATTCCTGAACATGCTTTTTCGGGTCGCAAGGCATCCTTTGAACCGTGTGCTTGTTGGGTTTTCTGATCTTCTACGTTTCCCCTTGGTTGTGGGGCTGTTCCTTATCTGTTCAAGTTCATACACCTCGCTTACCGCGCAAGCTCAGTCGCACGAAGGGAAAAGCATCTCGATTCATGGGGTTGCAACTGTCCCGAGGGTTGTCTTTGACGCATATCATTCACATACCTGGATCGATACCCTTCCAGTGCCTGGGCTGAATGATTATCACTTGCTCACTAACCTGACGCGCGCATGGAAATCTCTAGAGTCGCAGGGCTGGGAATCTCGATTGCAGCTTTCTGCTTGGGATTCGCAAGCACTTGAGTCGACTGATCTTGTGGTTCTCAATTTGCCTTCGGCAGATCTTCCTCCGTTCTTAGTGCCAGAAGTCATCGCTTTGCGCGATTACGTCATGCAAGGAGGAGGTCTTGTTGTCATCTTAGACCATACCAACTGTTACTTTCATCAGCATGTGCTCGGATCGCTATTTGCGGAACTGGATATAGTTCTTTGGAACGAGACCGCTTGTGATCGTGTTCCGCACAAGCTGGCTAGCGGCAACGCTTGGCTTCGGATCCGAGGTTTTTCAGAGCATCCGATTGTCAATGGACTTCAGGAAATTGGCGTACAGACGGCAGGGGTTACTGATTCTCGCTTTGGGATCGCTTGGACAGGGACGCAAGGTTGGGGGGATCTAGGTAGAGTTCCGAAGTACGGCGAGGGACAGGATGTTGGGTTTTTCGGAGATTTTCAACAACAACCGCACGAGCGAACAGGGCCTCTTCCGGTTGTAGCAGCGAAGGAATTTGGGAAAGGTCGGATTGTTGTCATTGCAGATCAAAATCTTGTTGGAAGTATGTTCCTCCCGTATGCGGACAATCGAAAGCTATGGATCCAAGCTACTGAATGGGCGAGCGGTCGTGAACCGTTAGAACCGATCAAAACTAAAAAGTGGGGGGAGGGCGAACGCACAGTCGTATGGTGTTATGAACCGATCGCAATGAACAAAGCTTACTGGGGATCGACCGATCCAGACCGGCTTTATCATGCCTATGGCCTGCTATCGAAGCATACCGAACCTCATGTTACCGATCGGGTTGTTCCTGAGTCTCAATGGCTTTTTATCCCGGATGATGATTTATTTGAAAATCCTGAAGTAACGCGTTTGGCACAGCAATTTATTCAATCAGCCGAACGGCATTTGGTGGTCCTATCGTCGTCGAAAGAAGTTGGCGAATCACCTAATCGCAGTGATGTTGTTCCACCATGGTTGATTTCACTCGTGGGGGAAAATAACGATCCATTGGATTTTGCGCAAGGTACAGGGGGATCGAACTTGACGAGTTGGAAGTTGATCAATGGGACAAAGATTCACGTAGCCTCAAAGGTCCATTGGGACAATCGCGCGATTGCATCGCCATATAAGACGCGCAACGAGGATCAAGAGCGGGAGGACTTGGCTCGGTTAGAACACTTTTGGAACAATGGGATGTACCGTGTCGATCCGATCGATCAGGAATTTCATATTCCCAACGAATAGATTCTAGATTCTTGCGGAATCATTGTGTGGGTACTTACTCGAATCCACGCATGGAATCGGTTACGATAAAGGTCTGTAGACACACTCCTCTCCCCCGTCAGTATCGGACAAAGATTCATGCAAGCCATACTGGCACTCGACCAAGGGACAACCAGTTCTCGTGCAATTTTGTACTCCCACGAAGGCAAAGTGCTTGGGGTGGCGCAGAAAGAGTTCCAGCAGTACTATCCTGAGGGAGGTTGGGTGGAACATGATGCGATAGAAATTTGGCAATCGCAGTTGGAAGTGGCCAAGCGAGTTCTATCGGAATGCGGCTTGACCGCCAAGGATATCGCAGCGATTGGGATTACAAATCAGCGAGAGACGACAGTGGTTTGGAATCGCAAGACAGGGCAACCGGTGCACCGAGCCATCGTGTGGCAAGATCGTCGTACTGCTCCTTATTGTGATGAATTGAAGCGATCTGGGATTGCGGATCAAATGACAGCCACGACAGGACTGGTGGTGGATCCGTATTTTTCCGGTACTAAGTTGCGCTGGATCTTGCAGAATGTCCCTGGGGCCCGAGGTCAGGCCGAGCAAGGAGAACTTGCTTTTGGAACGATAGACACTTGGCTGCTGTGGAATCTAACCGGAGGGGTGACGCACCAAACTGACGTCAGCAATGCATCGAGAACTCTATTGATGGATCTGAAGACACTTGATTGGGATAGGGAGATCTTGAAGCTCTTTGATATTCCAGCGGGAGTGTTGCCGTCGATCCATTCGTCGAGCGAGCGATATGCGGAGACATCCAGCCAGTGGTTTGGTGCCCCTATTCCAATAGCTTCGATGGCTGGGGATCAACAAGCAGCTTTGTTCGGGCAGAATTGCACGCAACCGGGAATGGCGAAAAACACCTATGGCACAGGTTGTTTCATGTTGATGAACATTGGGGCGGTTCCGATCGCCTCGCAGCAGCGGCTCTTGACCAGTGTGGCTTGGAGACGTAACACCAAAACGGAATATGTGTTGGAAGGATCTGTCTTCATTGCTGGAGCAGCAATTCAATGGTTGCGAGATGGTTTGAAGATCATCCATTCTGCGGCGGAAGTTGAGGAATTAGCGAAGCAGGTTCCCGATAGCGACGACGTGTACTTGGTACCGGCGTTTGCGGGGCTTGGAGCACCTTATTGGGATGCGTATGCACGTGGGACGATTGTGGGGATCACTCGGGGGACGACCGCAGCACATCTTGCGCGCGCGGCCTTGGAGGGAATCGCGTTTCAAGTCGCGGATGTGTTGACCGCGATGGAAAAAGATTCAGGTAGAGCGATTACGGAGTTGCGAGTCGACGGTGGGGCAAGCGCAAACGACTTACTGATGCAGTTCCAAGCAGACATACTGCAATGTCCAGTTGTACGACCGAAAATCATTGAAACGACTAGTCTTGGTGCTGCATTTTTGGCGGGGCTTGCCGTCGGGTTCTGGAAGGACATCCCTGAAATCGAACAGATTTGGCAGACGGATCGTCGATTTGAACCTTCAATGAGTGCGGATCAAGCAAGGTTACGAAGAGAGCGTTGGGCGGATGCGTTGGGGCGGTCTCGCGATTGGGATCGACCAAGTACCTAAGTAAGATTGGAGTACCTGTTGTGAATCGCGACCAAGCACTCAAGCTATTGCAGACCACGCCCCGCTGGAACATGCTCGTCGTCGGTGGAGGGGCGACTGGAGCGAGTATCGCACTTGATGCCGCAAGTCGAGGATTGCGCGTCGCGCTGATCGAAAGAGATGATTTTGGAAAAGGAACATCGTCGCGTTCTACCAAGTTGGTTCATGGAGGGGTTCGGTATTTGGCCCAAGGCAACGTGAGTCTGGTGCGAGAAGCGCTACACGAGCGGACATTGCTCAGAGGGAATGCACCGAATGTGGTTCATGAGCTTTCGTTTCTAGTACCTTGCGCAAATCGTTTGCAACACTGGTACTACGGACTCGGATTCATCGTCTACGATCTTCTAGCCGGACGAAGTGGTTTTACCAAAGCAAAACGGTTGGGGTTGCAAGAGTGCCAGCAGAGAGTACCCACGATTGCACCCTCGAAATCCAAATTTGGGATTCTGTATTCGGATGGTCAGTTTGATGATAGTCGATTATTGATAGACATCGTTAAGACTGCTAGTTCTCAAAGTGCTGTTGTATGCAACTACATTGAGGCGACTGGACTGCTAAAGAACGATCAGGGGAGAGTGATTGGGGTGCACGTAGCTCAACGTGAGTTCGGGGGACATGGGCCTGAGACTTTCGCAATTACTGCAGATTGCGTGATCAACGCAACCGGGCCATTTTGCGATGAACTGCGGATAGCAAATGATCAAACGACCAAACCGATGATTGCTCCTAGTCAAGGCGTTCACATCGTCTTGGATAAGAGTTTTCTTCCTGGCGACTCTGCTGTGATTGTTCCGAAGACGAGTGATGGACGTGTGATTTTCATGATACCGTGGTTGGGGCACACCGTCATTGGCACAACGGATACTCCGATTGGCGAGGCGGTGAGCGAACCAATAGCCCGCGAGGAGGAAATTGAGTTTCTGCTGAAGACTTCGTCAGAGTATCTGATCAAGCAACCCAAGCGATCCGATATTTTAAGTGTCTTTACGGGCATTCGACCGCTTGTTCGCTCAGGATCCGTCGGTAAAACATCCAAGCTTTCTCGTGATCACACCATTGAGATTGCGTCCAGTGGATTGATCACGATTACAGGTGGAAAGTGGACGACTGCAAGAAAAATGGCGCAGGACTGTGTGGATCAGGCTCTGGTTCACTCGACCATGAACGGAGTACAACCACGCCCATGCACAACTCGCACTCTTTCGCTCAACAGGGACGATGCGTCAACCGTGAATTTGTTACTCCGGGAGAACCCCGCATTTGAAGAACCGCTCATTGCCGGATATCCTGATCGACTGGTGGATGTCGTTTTTGCTGTTCGGTATGAAATGGCCCGCAGCATTGAGGATGTTCTTGCTAGACGCACACGATTATTGTTTCTCAATGCTGCTGCAGCATTGCAGGTAAGCCCTACTGTCGCGCGAATACTCGCGGATGAGTTGAATAAAGATTCTTTTTGGATCGAAGAACAATTGAAGCGATTCCGAGAGACCGCGACTAATTACCTTCCCTCTCGTACAACCCTTGCTAAAACATGAGCATTCAATTTCGCCGTCGTATTACTTTCCTTTCCATGTTGTCTGTGGTGGCAGGATGTTCTGCGCTCGGTAGTAGGTTGCAAGGACAGGATAGTCTGCCGCAAGCCTTTCCTGCGGAGAGGAGATCAGAAGGACAATCCCAAAAGGTGGATGGGATTACAAGGGAGGGCGACGGCCCAAAAAAGGGTGAAGTCGGAGTTGAGGATTCTGAACAAATCGAAAGAGATCGTGAGTTTGTTGGGGGATCCATCGAAGACTCCATTGTTACCCCTGTGAATCAACGCTTAACACCGATAGGCAAATGGCTCCCGCTGCCCGGGATGCGTCCGCAAGTCATCGCGATCTCGCCGAATGGGAAGATTGGTGTGACCAGTGGTAAGACAAGTAAGCTTGTTGTCTTCGATCCGGAAACGGCAACGATTTTGCAACAAGTCGAGTTCCCAAGTGAAGAGCAGCGGTCTGCGCCATCCCTCCCTGCTGCAAACAATTTACAACCGGACACGAAGGCGGTTGCAAGTTTTACTGGATTGCTTTTTTCCCCGGATGGTACACAGATCTACTTGAGCAACGTGCAGGGTTCCGTGAAGGTATTCTCGGTGGATGAGGGCAATAAAGTTACGCCTTCGTATGCCATCGCGCTGCCCGATGCGAATGCTCCGAAGCGAAAACAGGAGATTCCAAGTGGATTGGCACTCAGTGACGATGGAAAGAAGTTGTATGTGTGCGGTAATTTGTCGAACCGTCTGATTGAAATCCAATTGGATACTGGGATCGCATCAAGAACTTGGGATGTTGGAGTTGCGCCATATGACGTTCGTGTTGTAGGGGACACAGCGATTGTCAGTAACTGGGGTGGGCGTCGACCGGGTCCCAACGATTTGATTGGGCCAGCAGGTAAGGGAACGACGGTACGAGTGGACGCTCAAAGGTACATTGCCAATGAGGGAAGCGTCAGCTTCGTGGATCTCCAAGAAAATCGAATTGAGGAAGTGCTAGTCGGTTTGCATCCATCGGGGCTCTGCGTATCGCCGGACAAAAAGTATGTAGTCTGTGCAAATGCTGGAAGTGACACCTTGAGTGTTCTGGATTTGAAATCACGCCAAGAGATCGAAAAAATTTGGACGAAAACAAATCCTGCGGAATTGTTTGGTTCGAGCCCGAACGCACTCGCCTTTGGTCAAGACGGAGAAGAATTATTTGTTGCCAATGGAACGAACAATGCGATCGGTGTGATTGAGTTCGAACCCGAGGAGAGAGGGGAAAGCAAGTTGCGAGGTTTGATCCCGGTTGGATGGTTTCCCGGAGCCATCGCTTACGATCGTTCTCGTCGAGCACTTGCGGTTGCGAACATTAAAGGGTTGCCCACAGAACCTAGGAAACAAGGCAACGGCGCGGGTTTTAACTCTCATCAGTATAACGGTAGCCTTTCTATTTTCCCGGTTCCGCAAACCGATGCATTGCCCGCGTTATCTGAACGAGTTAGTAGGAACATTCGAACGGATGCGATGGTTCAGTCAAAGCTCCCTCCGCGTAGTGACCAACCGGCCCGTGCAATTCCGCAACGTATTGGCGAACCTAGCCTTATCGAGCACGTTGTTTACATCATCAAAGAGAACCGTACCTTTGACCAAGTATTAGGCGATGTAGGTAGAGGGAAGGCCAATCCCGACTTGTGCATTTTTGGAAAGGAAATTACACCAAATCAGCACAAGTTAGTTGATGAATTTGTACTGCTCGACAACACCTACTGTTGTGGGATATTGAGTGCAGATGGCCATCAATGGAGCACCACGGCTTTTGCGACGGACTACCTCGAGAAGAGTTTTGCAGGTTTTCCAAGGAGCTATCCTGACGGCATGGAAGAGAGTGATATTGATGCACTCGCATACTCTCCTGCCGGTTTCATTTGGGATAATGCGGTTAAGCATGGCAAGTCGATCCGCAATTACGGCGAATTCATGATGCCGAAAGTACGGTGGAAGGATCCCAGTCGCAAGGGGGCGGTCGATTTCCTCAGTTGCTACAAAACTTGGAAGGGGACTGAGGACTTGGTGATTTTCGAGTCGGCGCCCGGAATCGAAAGTATTCGAGACTTTTCTCCCACTGGTTACGTTGGCTGGAATATGTCCGTTCCAGATCAATTTCGCGCTGATTTCATCCTGAAGGAACTCGCTGAATTCGAAGCGAAGGGAAGCTATCCACAGATCACGCTTGTTTGTTTGCCTAATGATCACACTAGCGGAACGGCGAAGAATTGCCCCACCCCGGCGGCTTGCATGGCTGACGGAGACCTAGCAACTGGGCGTATCATCGAAGGATTGAGCCATTCGAAGTTCTGGTCCAAGATGGCGGTGTTTGTCATCGAAGATGATCCGCAAGCTGGTTGGGACCATGTTAGCGGCTACCGGACTACTGCTTTTGTTGTCAGTCCCTATGTTAAGCGTGGTGCGTTGGTCAGCACCCAGTACAACACGACCAGCCTGCTTCGTACGATGGAGCAAATTTTAGGATTACCTCCGATGAATCAGTTCGATGCGAGTGCAACGCCGATGTTTGATTGTTTTACGGATACACCTGATTTGCGACCTTTCGATGCTGTGCCGGTCCAAGTTCCACTTGATCAGATGAATCCTGGCTCCGTAGCACTTCAGAATCCACTTCTGAAACTCCATGCACAGTGGTCCGACGCAATGAATTTCGAAGAGATTGATCGAGCACCAGAAGACCAATTGAATCGAGTCCTATGGCATGCGATGCGAGGTGCGGCGACGCCTTATCCTGACTGGGCAATTGGAGCTCACGAAGAAGACGACGAAGAAGAGGAAAAAGCTCTGAAGATAGATCGCTAATCAGAAGTGCGGAGAGTTCTCTACGCTATCGTTTCCGTGATGGCGACTGTTGGGCCAAATCAATCTTCAGGGGCGGATTCGTAGGGTAGCGATTCGATCAGAATGTCCTTATCTATCCGTTGAAGAAATGGCTTTAATAATCGGAGATTGTTCTCTGCATCCCTTTGAGTCATTTTGTTGTCTACGCAATTCATAACAATACGGTCGATACGAAGGCTGAACTGAAGTGCGCAGTGGACGGTAGAGAGCACTTGATGCACACAGCCTAAGCGGTTTGCAGCGACAATAATCAGAGGGTAATTCAACTGTCTTGCAAGATCGGCGTTGGTCATGTTCCAAGTGATCGGAGATAGCAGGCCGCCTGCCCCTTCTACCAATAGCCAATCGCAATGAGGGTACCAGGCAAATGCTCCGTTTACGAGAAGGGATTCATCGATAGTGGAGTGAGATATTTCAGCGGCGATGGGGGGAGCGAATGGAGGCAAGAAACATTGAGGATTGATGAGACTCAACGGGAATGCGTCTCCCATCGCAAGATTCATTCGTGCCGCATCGCTGCGTGCATCTTCTCTTGGGAATCCGCTTGCCACCGGCTTATATCCTCCGACTCGCACGTTGGCATACCGCATCGTTCGTAGCAAATGCGAGACATAAAACGTTTTTCCGACGTCGGTGTCCGTACCGGCGATAAAGCGTCCATGAGGCAAGCCTGGGGAATGCTCAATCGGCAACTCTCGAAATCCTATCCAGGTCATCCTTTGACTTCCTCTGCGGCGATGGCGACGTGTTTGGGGCCTATCTTTGTCAGCAAGAGCCAACGCACTTCGCTCGCCGACTTATTGGTAATGAGTTCTCTTTGAAGTTTCACCAGATCGATATCAATATTGCGGCTTTTTAGTTCCCAACGTTTCGTATCTACGGAGCGAGTATAGGCTTTCAGTTTCTTTCGATCCAACGGTAGGATCTCGTGGACGCGGAACCAGCGGAGCATGGGATGCTCGAGGATTGATGGTGCATGAAAATATCCGAATTCGTTGCCTAAAACTCTTGCACCTAATCGCCGAGCGAGTGCAGAACTGCATTGGGCCGCTCTAAGTACAGGGTCTTGGTCAGCAACATAATTTCCTAATTGCAAGCGAGTGAAATCGTCATCGAGGAAGTGCGTTGAACCATGCTCGTAGGAGCCTGCATGCCAAGTCCCGGAATCGAAATGCCGAAACACTTCATTTCCGGTGATTTCGTTTTCCGAGAACTGTTCATGAATCCAAAGGCCATCGCTGCGCTGCAGGCTAACGATTCGTTTTCCGCTACCCCAACGAGGAAGGCGCCAGTAGAGCCGTTGTTGCCGTACTGAACCGTCCCGAGATAGCCAACGCCGCGCATCGGGGGGACCACACGCACCCCACTCGAACCCTTGTGTGGTTTGAAAGCCTGGTGCGATTTTGATCGAAGCCCCTTTGCATCGGTAAAGTGCGGTTGCGATCGAATCCCACGCAGGTTGCATCTGTTGCAATTGAATGTGCTTATGCCCATCGGCTCGCCGGTCGGGATCCATATGAAGCCAGACATCCTCGCTCAGCGTAATGTCTTCGAACCTGGACTCAATCGGCTGTACCAGGAATCCATTGTTTCGGCTGTTCAATGCGGTCAGACTACAAGCGATACTACTGGCGTCAACCGGAACTACCAAATCCGCGGGTGTGTCTGTGGACCGAAGGGGTTCAGTTGAAGTGATTGCGGCGCCGAGCATGCGACGAGACAATGCAACCGTGTCGACTCCTGCCCCAGAACAAATGTCGATAACGGGTTGCCCCATGGGGAAGTCGTTTGCGGTTTCCGCCGCCGTCCATTCGTCAGATGCCTGTTCAAGCAATCGTTGAGTCCAACGCCAGCGTGCTGGATCGATCACTTTTCGCTTGGCGCTACCCATGGCGAAGGCAAGCTGTTCCTCGAGCAGTTGCTGCTGGGATGGATGAAGGGTTGCGAATACGGGAGGTAATTTCGCAGTGGCAGGCCTTTTGCGTTGGGAGTGAGCATTTGTCCATAGAAACGACCAAGCCTCGGTCGCGTCGACCGAGGCTAGCCATTGATATTCATCTGCACTGATCACAAGACACCAAGCTCCGTTAGGAAGTGTATCCTCGCGATTGCTCGACTCTTGGATTTACTCGTCGAATGACGGAGCGTCCGTGGTTGGATTCGCTGGAGTATCCGTAGCCGGTTTTTGCCCCGAGATCAAATCGTCCAAGCTAGGACGCGGAGCGTCACTGAGCAGAGGGTAGCTTTGCTCAGCAGCCGACGCACCGCGATTGACCAAATCTTCCAACGCTTCCTTACGATAGGAAACTTCAGAGTCTTGGAACACGCGGAAGCCGGTACCTGCAGGGATCAAGTGACCGAGGATCACATTTTCCTTTAGGCCGACCAAGCGGTCGACTTTGCCAGCCAATGCCGCCTCGGTTAATACCTTGGTGGTTTCCTGGAAGCTAGCAGCAGAGATGAAACTGTTGGACTGCACGGATGCCTTCGTAATGCCCAATAGCTGGACTTCTGCGTGAGCGGGTTTGGGCTTCTTGCCTTTTGCGCCTTTGCCTCCGAGTCCTTCACATTGTGCATTCGCCGTATCGAATTCTTCCTTCGCAACGATTTGGCCGAGTGCAAACTGGGTATCCCCTGGATCGGTGACCTTCATGCACTTAGCGATGTGATCGTTATGGCGTTTGAACTCGTAGCGGTCCATGACGAGGCCTGCAAGCAGCGTAGTATCACCAGGATTGGTGATCTTCACCTTGCGCAACATTCTCGCGATGATGATTTCAACGTGTTTATCGTTGATTTCGACCCGTTGAGAACGATAAACCTGCTGGATTTCGTGGAGCAAATACTGTTGTACTGCTTCTTCACCGCTAACACGAAGGATGTCGTGTGGGACCAGTGGACCTTCGACCAATGCCTGACCTGCCTTGACGGTGTCATTGGAGTGGACGAGGAATCGCTTTCCTGGTGGAACTAAGTGTTCTACCTCTTCACCGCTGTCGCTCTTGACCAAGATCGATCGCTTTCCGCGCTTTCGATCCTTGGAGATTTCGACCAAACCATCGATCTCAGCAACAACGGCAGGATCCTTCGGTTTGCGTGCTTCAAAGATTTCGGTGACGCGTGGCAGACCCCCGGTGATGTCTTTAACGCCAGTCGCTTCGCGAGGCATTTCTGCGAGTTCCGTACCTGCGTTGACCTTCTTACCTTCAGCGACGTTGATCACTGCCTTATCGGGTAGGTAGTGAACGTCGACTGCTTTGCCTTCTGCGTCTTCCAAAACGATCTGCGGGTGGAACTTGCCGCGGGAGTCCATGATTCGGCGTCGGATGTTACCGCTAGGATCTTTTTCGATCTTGAGTGTTTCGCCTTCGACGATATCGACGAAGCTAACTTTACCGCCGACGGTCGAAAGAATTGGAATCTTGTGAGGGTTCCATTCGCAGAGAACTTGTCCCTTGGGATACTCTTGGTTTTCGGTTACCAGTAGTCGAGCACCGACGGGGATTTCGTAGCGCTCTAATTCTCGACCGCGATTATCGACGACAGCGATTTCGCAGTTTCGGGTCAGGACGACATCATTTCCATCGTCATTGCGAACGAATCGCATCTTGATGAACTTGATAACCCCTGCCTTCTTGGATTTGATGTCGCTTTCTTCAACGGTGGTACCGGCCGCACCACCGATGTGGAACGTACGCATCGTTAACTGAGTACCGGGTTCGCCGATACTTTGTGCTGCGATGATACCGACCGCCATACCTTCTTCGACCATGGCTCCCGTGCTCATGTCCATCCCGTAACAGAGACGGCAGATACCGAGAGGTGCATCGCAAGTCATCGGGGAACGAACTTGGATTTTCTCCAATCCCATTTCTTCGATTTTGCGAGCGACGTTTCGGCTGATCATTTCGTTCTCTTCGACGATGGTCTCAGAGGTGATCAGGTTGACGATGTTCTGCCGGCTTACGCGACCTGCGATCGACTCCGTCAACCGAACTTCTACTTTTTCGCCTCGGTAAATAACGCCCTTGGTAATTCCCTTGGTCGTTCCGCAGTCGTGCATCGTGATCACCACGTTTTGGGCGACGTCAGCGAGTTTACGGGTCAGGTAACCGGAGTCAGCGGTCTTCAACGCGGTATCCGCTAGACCCTTGCGAGCCCCGTGTGTGGAGCTGAAGTATTCGAGAACCGAGAGGCCTTCACGGAAATTTGACTTGATTGGCGTTTCGATGATTTCACCGGTTGGTTTCGCCATCAATCCCCGCATACCTGCCAACTGACGAATTTGTTCGATACCCCCCCGTGCACCGGAGGACGCCATCAAGAACACAGGATTCACGTACCAATTTCCTCGGTGCTGGTCCGTTTCCATCGCAGCAAGCATGTCCTTGGTGATCGCTTCACGAGCCGCGGTCCAAGCATCAAGCACTTGGTTGTAACGCTCGAGCGCGGTCATCACACCCTTGAGGTAGTTCTTTTGGAACGTCATCACCTTCTTATCGGCTTCCGAGATGTGCTTCGACTTCGATTCGGGGGTGACAAGGTCATCCGCACCGAAGGACAACCCGGAGTGGGTTGATTCACGGAATCCGAGTTGGTTCATGTCGTCGAGCAACTTGATCGTTGCCCGTCGCCCGAGCAATTGGTAGCAGTCGCTGATGACGGACGCGAGGTCGCTGGACTTGAGGGATTGGTTGTAGAAGTCCATGCCTTCGGAAAGGATGGAATTGAACAGAATACGCCCGTAGGTGGTTTCAATCAATTGACCGCCGGGAGCATCAGCTGGATCGGTCTTGAGTTTGCGTCCCTTGGGCAACCGCACCTTGATCTTTGCATGCAACGCGATTTTGCCCACGCTATATGCGTAATCGGCTTCCATTGGATTGGCAAAAACCATGCCTTCTCCACGCTGGTCTGCAAGCATGATGGTGATGTAGTTACAACCCATCACCGTGTCCTGCGAAGGACTCATAATCGGCTTGCCATTGCTCGGTGCGAAGATGTTGTGGGTACTCATCATCAACGTGTGGGCTTCGACTTGTGCCTCAATGGAGAGTGGCAAGTGCACGGCCATTTGGTCACCGTCGAAGTCGGCGTTGAAGCCTTTGCAAACCAGTGGGTGCAAATGGATCGCATTTCCTTCTACCAGCGTTGGTTCGAACGCTTGGATACCCATCCGGTGCAACGTTGGTGCACGGTTGAGCAAGACTGGGTGGTTGCGAATGACTTGTTCGAGGATATCCCAAACTTCATCGTCTTTGCGCTCGAGCATCTTCTTAGCGGACTTGATGGTGTCGGCGTGTCCGAGATCCTTGAGTTTGCGAATAATGAACGGTTGGTAGAGTTCCAGAGCGATTTTCTTTGGCAAACCGCACTGGTGCAATCGCAATCGAGGTCCGACCACAATCACAGAACGAGCCGAGTAATCCACTCGCTTACCCAACAAGTTCTCTCGGAACCGACCTTGCTTACCCTTGATCATGTCGGTCAAGGACTTCAGGGGGCGATTGGAGCTTCCGAGTACGGGTCGCTTGCAACGCCCGTTATCGAAAAGTGCGTCAACGGATTGCTGTAGCATCCGCTTTTCATTCCGGATGATGACTTCAGGCGCGTTGAGGTCGACCAGCTTACGGAGTCGGTTGTTTCGGTTGATAATTCGCCGATATAAATCATTCAGGTCGGAGGTGGCGAAGTTACCGCTATCGAGAAGAACCAGCGGACGGAGGTCCGGAGGAATAACGGGGATCACGTCGAGGATCATCCATTCTGGACGGTTCTCAGAGTCTCGGATCGATTCAACAAGTTTCAGCCGGTTGATCAGCTCCTTCTTGCGTTGCTTGCTACTTGTTTCTTGCAACTCCGTTCGGAGTTCTTCTGAGAGTTTGATCAAGTCGAGGTTCTGGAGCAACTTGCGAACCGCTTCCGCCCCCATGTCCGCTTCGAAAGCATCTCCGAACTGAGCTCGCTTGGATCGGTATTCTTCTTCGGTCAGAAGTTGGTAAGCTTCCAAGTCCGTAGTCCCTGGATTGATCACCACGTAGTCTTGGAAGTAAATCACCTTTTCCAAGCTGGTGGTTTTCATTTCAAGGAGATTCCCCAGGCGGCTTGGCATGGCCTTGAAGAACCAGATGTGCGCTACGGGAGCGGCCAATTCAATGTGGCCCATTCGTTTACGACGCACGCGTGAGTGAGTAACTTTCACGCCGCAACGATCGCAAATCATCCCTTTGTACTTCATCCCGCGATACTTACCGCAAGCGCATTCCCAGTCCTTTTCAGGGCCAAAAATCCGTTCGCAAAACAGTCCGTCCTTTTCAGGGCGGTATGTTCGGTAATTGATCGTTTCTGGTTTCTTGACTTCGCCGAAAGACCAAGACCGAATGTCTTGTGGGCGTGCCAAGGAAATCTTGACGGAGGTGTAATCGTTCACTCGATCGTAAGTGGCTTCGGAAACAGTGGCCATGTACGAGTTACTCCTGAGGGTCGCTAAAAGGGTGATTCTTTGATTTGGTACCGCACGATTCGCAGGACGTGAAACATACGGTGGGTTGTGTGAGCAAAATACTGGGACTAGTTGAGGAACAGTTGGAGAAGGAGCGGTTTACAATCGTCGCTTCTCAAGTCGCATGTTCAACGCCAAGCCTCGAATTTCGTTGGTCAAAACGTCGAAGCTTGCAGGGGTACCGGATTCCAAGGTGTTTTCTCCCTTAACCATCGATTCGTAAATCTTCGTACGTCCTTCGACGTCGTCACTCTTGACGGTGAGCAGTTCTTGCAGGATGTACGCGGCACCATAAGCTTCCAGTGCCCAGACTTCCATTTCCCCGAACCTCTGACCACCGAAGCGTGCTTTACCACCGAGGGGTTGCTGAGTGATCAGCGAGTAAGGACCTGTGCTTCGTGCGTGCACCTTGTCGTCAACCAAGTGGTGCAGTTTGAGCATGTATAGGTAGCCAACGGTGGTTTCTTGTTCCATTTGTTCTCCTGTTCGGCCGTCGAACAAACGCACTTTTCCGTGACGAGGCAAACCTGCGGCTTCAAGAGCATCGTTAATGTCTTCTTCCGAAGCACCATCAAACACTGGTGTGATTGCTTGGAAGCCCGAATTTGCACCGGCCCAACCAAGGTGGGTTTCGAGAATTTGACCGACGTTCATGCGGCTCGGAACCCCGAGCGGATTTAGCATTATTTGCAGCGGAGTGCCGTCGGGTAAAAACGGCATGTCTTCCACTGGAAGGATCTTGGAGATAACCCCCTTGTTGCCGTGTCGACCCGCCATCTTATCACCGATACTGATCACCCGTTTGGTCGCGATATACACCTTGACCATCTGCAAAACGCCGCTTCGCAGTTCATCGCCCCGCTTCATGCTGTTGAGGCGTCGATCGCGTTGATCCAAGGACTCTTCAACGGCAGGCCATAGGTTCTTATAAACCTTTTTGACTTCGGCGTGTAAACCCGCATCCAGCCGGTTAAGCAGTCGTGAAAGATTGAACGTTTGAGCCTTTTCGGCAATGTATTTCGGATCTTGTCCACCGGTCAGCGGAGTGCCGTCTTCGTCGGTGAGTTTACCGCCGATACTCTTTTCGACTTCTTCTGCAAAGGTCGCAAAGGCGTTGGCAATCTCTTTGTTGCCTTCGGTTTCGATCTGCTTGAGGTCTCGCTCGAATATCTTTCGCTCTTCTTCCGAGAGGCTCATGCGTCGGGAGAACTTCTGCGTATCGATCACGATACCTTCGACCCCGGAACTGACTTCGAGGGAGTCGTTCTTCACGTCTTCACCTGCACGACCGAAGATTGCATGCAGCAGTTTTTCTTCAGGAGTCAATTCCGTTTTGCTTTTCGGCGAAACTTTACCGACCAAGACATCTCCTGGCCGCACGTAGGTTCCGACTTGAACGATCCCGGATTCATCGAGATTTCGGAGTGCTTTTTCGCTGACGTTGGGAATGTCGCGAGTAAATTCTTCGCGTCCCAATTTCGTTTCGCGGATTTCGACGTCAAATTCTTCGATGTGGATCGAAGTGTAAACGTCTTGTTTGACGAGTTCTTCACTGATAATGATCGCGTCCTCGTAATTGTATCCGTCGAAGGACATGAACCCTACGAGGACATTTCGTCCGAGTGCTAGCTCACCGAGGTGAGTCGACGCACCGTCAGCGATGATTTGACCCTTTTCGATCTTGTCACCAATCTGAATGATGGGGCGTTGATTCAAGCAGGTTCGCTCGTTGAGGCCTTGATATTTCTTTAGATGGTAGATGTCCGTACCGATTTCGATGCGAGTTGCATCGACAAAGGTAACTTTTCCAGCACGTCGGGCGCGGACCACCATCGAGCTGTTCGCAGCAACTTCTTTTTCGAGACCGGTGCCGACAATGGGGGGCTCTGCGACAAGCAAAGGAACAGCTTGTCGTTGCATGTTAGAACCCATCAACGCACGGTTCGCATCGTCGTGTTCCAAGAATGGAATCAATCCAGCCGACACCCCGACCATCTGGCAGGGAGAAATATCCATGTACTGGACAACTTCGGGCGAAACGATTTCGAAGTCACTACGGTGTCGTGCGATCAAGCCGGGGCCCGCGACCAATGCGGAGTCCTTAACTGCCAAGTCTGCAGGAGCGATGTATGCGTCCGATTCTTCGTCTGCTCGCAACCAAACAACGTCATCGGTAACTTTGCCTTCGGAGACTTGGCGGTACGGTGTGACCAAAAATCCGTACTCGTCCACGCCGGCATAGATCGAAAGCGAACTGATCAACCCGATGTTTGTACCTTCCGGTGTTTCGATCGGGCAAATCCGACCGTAGTGCGAAATGTGAACGTCACGGACTTCAAAGCCGGCGCGTTTTCGGTTCAAACCACCCGGACCGAGGGCGGAGAGACGTCGTTCGTGGGTCAACTGAGAAAGTGGGTTCGTTTGGTCGACGACTTGAGAAAGTTCTCCACGGCCGAAGAAGTACTCAATCGCTGCGCTGATGCTCTTTTGGTTCACCAACGAACGGGGAGTCATGTCTTCGACTTCTTTGAGGCTCATGCGTTCTTGGACAGTTCGACGCAACTTCAAGAAGCCCTTGCGGAGTTCTTCGCAAGCGAGTTCATCGATGGTGCGCAACCGACGGTTACCCAAGTGATCGATGTCATCAAATCGTGCGGTGCTATCCGGATCAAACAAATCGATGAGATACTTAATGGACGCGATCAAGTCCTCTGGACGCAGCGCCATTTCATCCTCAGGAACTGCAAGATTTAGTTTGCGGTTGACGCGGAACCGTCCGACGCGACCCAACCGGTACCGATTGACGTCAAAGAACTTTTCATGGAACAGCTGTTTGGCTTTTTCCAACGCTGGTGGGTTACCTGGACGCAGTCGTTGATAGATTCTCAGCAATGCCTCTTCGTGGCTGCTTGTGTTGTCTTCAGCCATTGAGTTGAGCAAGTAAGGGAACTTCGGAACATCCATTACTTGAACGGTTTTCACACCGCTTGAGCAAATCAGCTCCGCGACCGCTTTACCAATCCGATGGCCAGCTTCAACAATGATTTCCCCTGCTCGTTCGTGCGAAGCCGGGAAGACGATATCGTCGACAGCAATCCGGTTTTCTACCTTTGGCAACGAACGTCCATCCGAGATTTTCTCCGTGTGTACTTCGTAGAATGCGCTCAAAAGGTCTTTGTCGGTGCTTAGTTTAGGCGACATCGCGCGGAGCAATGTGATCACTGAAAACTTGCCGGATTGGTCGATGCGAACCGACAGCGAGTCCTTCTTCGTGACGTTGATTTCAATCCAACTCCCTCGTTCGGGTATTACCCGTGCGGAAGGGAGCTTGCGATCCGAAGTTCCTTCAGCCTCTTCGACGAAATCAACCCCTGGAGAACGGTGTAATTGGCTGACAACGACGCGTTCGGCTCCGTTGATGATGAATTCTCCACCACCGAGCATCACGGGAATATCACCGAGGTAAACTTCTTCTTCAAGAGGTTCCTCTCGGTTGAGCCGCAGCCATACCTTCAACGGCTTACCATAAGTCAGTCGCAATTGCCGACACTCTTCGGGTGTGTAACGCGGCTTTCCGAGTTCAAAACGCAAATACTCCAACGTTACGGTCGTGTCGTAACTGGAAATTGGGAATATTTCTCGAAGAACGGATTCGAGTCCTTGGTTCTTGCGTTTGTCCGAAGGCAGATCTTCCTGCAGGAATGCTTCATAAGAAGCAGTCTGCAAAACCGTCAAATTCGGGATGGGGAACTGACTGCGCCCCGATCCGAAAATGCGTGTTTGGGTCGGTTGTAATCGTCGCTTCGAAGATGTTGCCATTGTCTATTTTACGATGAAAAAGGGACGCGATTTGTTGAACAAAACATGAATACACGACACAGCGGAGCAAGACGTCGAACCCGTTCGCTTCTCTGCGCCGAGAACCCCTAGCCAACAAGATGACTTGACGAATATTTGAATCGGTTGGTGGTCAAGCGAATCCATGACTTCATAAAGAATCCTCCTGTATTCGTGATCACCAACCTTACCGACCGGCTCAACGTTGAGCAGTCAGAACCTGTCAAGCGAATGGACTTCATAGAATGAGATTCAAGGCATAGATCCGAGGAGTATGGCGAATAAGCCACACCCGGGGAGGGAACTAAGTGAACGATGGTCTGGAATTCCAAAGCACTTCCCTCTACAAGCCGAAATGAAGTCGTATGCAGGTAGCAAGCCAAGCACCAAGGTGCGGATTCCTGTCCTTTACCTCGGAGGTCTCTTGGAGCCCTCTGCCCATTTGAGTCCGGATAGTGTAGCAACCTGGCTCTCCCTCAAAAGGGGACTTGCTATGAAAATGGACTATTTTAGAAAATTAATTTCCAAATGGCACTGGAATCGCAGTAACATCTGCCTTGGATTTGTTTTGCTAATGCTTGGTTGAGGTAGGAGGAATGGGGTAAAGTCTGCGGGCACTTCGCACGCTGGCTGCCTGGGTCGGGATACGCGGTGCTACCCGGGGCGCAAGAATCCATCGAATTCGTATTGCTAGTACGTGTTGGAGAGGTTGTTTCTATCCGATATGATTTGACCTACTAGAAAGAAGACCAAGTTAGGTCGGACGCATACCAATTTCCCCGAATTGCATTCATTTAGAACCTATGACCCCCATTGTCGTACCCGCTGTCGGTGAGAGTATTTCCGAAGTTCAGATCAGCCAATGGTTGAAGAAGGAAGGAGAGTGGGTGGCTGCCGGAACGGACTTGGTCGATTTGGAAACGGAGAAGGCATCGGTTCAAGTTTCGGCACCAGTCGATGGAATTTTGGTGCGTATTCTCAAGCCGAACGATCAGTTTGCTGCGGTTGGTGAAGCGATTGCAGAATTTCAACCGTCGGCCAAGGGGGCCGGCGCAAGTGCTTCGGCCCCAGTCGCACCGGCACCCGCCTCTGCACCCGCTTCCGCGTCCGCTGCCGGATCGAATGTTGCACCGCACGTGATGCCTGCAGCACAGCGGCTTGCAGGAGACAACAACATTTCGCTTTCCGGGGTCAGCGGTACAGGGCCTGGCGGACGGATTTTGAAAGAAGATGTTGCGAAGATTGTGGATAGCAAGCCGGTGGCTGTCGTGCCACCTTTGGCGAAGCCCGCTGCGATTTCGGCAGCATCCACTGGTTTGCAGCAAGGTTCGTCGAATCGTGGTGAAGAGATCAAGCCGATGAGCATGATCCGACGAACGATTGCTTCGCGACTCGTTCAAGCTCAGCATAACGCTGCTTTGTTAACAACTTTCAATGAAGTGGACATGCAACCGGTTATGCAATTGCGGACCAAGTATCGCGATGCATTCCAAGAAAAGCACGGCGTGAAACTAGGCTTCATGTCCTTTTATGCGAAGGCTGCTTGCGAAGCTCTCAAGCGTTTTCCTTCCGTAAACGCAGAAATTCGCGGAAACAACATTGTCTATCGAAACTACTACGACATCGGTATTGCCATCGGTGGTGGTAAGGGATTGGTGGTGCCTGTTTTGCGAAATGTCGAAAAGATGAGCTTTGCCGACATCGAGAAAACAATTGCAGACTTTGCTTCGTCAGCGATGGCAAACAAGCTCATGCCGGAGGACCTGGAAGGAGGAACGTTTACGATCAGTAATGGCGGCATCTACGGATCGCTGCTCTCGACCCCGATTGTCAATCCACCCCAGTCAGGGATTCTTGGCTTGCATTCCATTCAAGAGCGACCGGTTGCTCTGAATGGTCAAGTAGTGATTCGCCCAATGATGTATTTGGCTTTGACTTATGATCATCGAATTATTGATGGACGCGAGGCGGTGACATTCCTTAAAACGATCAAAGAAGTCATCGAAGACCCCTCCCGCTTGTTCTTGGAAATTTAGTTCCTACACGATCTTCGATTCACTACCTAAACTTCGGCTCAACCCACCATGATGCAACTCGGATTTGTCAGCGCAATTGTCCCCGAACTAAGCCTTGATCAAGTCCTCGAGTTGGCACAGCAAATTGGGTACAAGACGGTCGAGGTGATGTGTTGGCCGCCATCGAAAGCCGATCGAAGATACGCTGGAGTCACCCATGTCAATGTCATGGAACTCGATGATGCGTCTGTGCATGCCATCAAAACCAAGTGCAAACAAGTAGGAGTTTCCATCAGTGGCTTAGGATACTATCCGAATTGCTTAGACCACAATCTGGAGCAAGCGGAAAAGAGCTGTGAGCACCTCAAGCGTGTGATTGTTGCTGCTCCACGTCTCGGGATCCATCAGGTCAATACCTTCATCGGTCGTGACCATACCAAGAGTGTCGATGATAATTGGCCGAGAATGCTCTCCACTTGGAAGCCCATTGTTGACTTAGCCGAAAAGCATGGCGTACGAATCGGGATCGAGAATTGTCCGATGATCTTCACGGCCGACGAATGGCCGGGTGGCAAAAACTTGGCCTCCTCGCCTGCGATCTGGCGGCGGTTGTTCGCCGATATCGACAGTCCCAATCTTGGCCTGAATTACGATCCGTCCCATTTGGTTTTCCAACACATGGATTACCTTACCCCGATGAGGCAGTTTATCGATCGAATTTTTCACGTGCATGCCAAGGATGTTCGACTCGATCAGCATCTAGTCAACGAATATGGAATATTCGCGCATCCGAACTTGTATCATTTTCCTAAGTTGCCAGGCTTGGGGGATGTGCAATGGGGCAAGTTTTTTTCGGTGTTGAGTGATGCGGGATATCGTGGTCCTGTTTGTGTCGAAGTGGAGGACCGGGCTTATGAGGGTTCCCTCGAAGACCGCAAAGCTTCTCTTGCACAGAGTTACCGATACTTGTCTCAGTTTTTCGCCGGCTAGTTGTCGTTTCTACGTTACTTGATTCCTTCCTCTCGTTTCTGTATCCCTCCTATGACCTCTCCCGCCGACTCAGCCTCTTCTGGATCGACTTCTAAACAGATTGCAAACGTGATGAATGAGACTCGGGTGTTTCCGCCGAGTTCTCAGTTCCAAGAGCGCGCTGCGATTGGATCCATGCAAGCTTACGAAACGTTGTACCAGCAATCGATTGCGGATACGGAAGCATTTTGGGAAGCAGAGGCGAGGGAGCATTTGCATTGGTTCGAACCATTCAACAGGACTTTGGTTTGGGATGAACCGTTCGCACAGTGGTTTGTTGGAGGCAAAACGAATGTTTCTGCCAACTGTTTGGATGTCCACGTTCAAGCGGGACGAGGCGATAGGGTAGCTTTTCATTGGGAAGGGGAGCCAGGGGAGACGCGAACCATCACCTACGCAGAACTCCTCAAGGACGTATGCAAGTTCGCTTCTGCGCTGACCAAACTTGGTATTCAAAAAGGTGACCGAGTTAGCATCTATATGCCGATGGTGCCTGAATTGCCAGTTGCGATGCTCGCTTGTGCCCGTATCGGTGCGATCCATTCCGTTATCTTTGGCGGTTTTAGCGCAGAGGCCATTGCCGATCGAAACAACGATGCTGAAGCCAAATTGGTCATCACCGCCGATGGAGGATATCGGCGGGGTAAGCTGCTGCAGCTCAAGCAAACGGTCGATGAGGCACTGACCAAGAGTCCAACTGTGGAGCATTGTGTTGTTCTTAAGCGGGCCGATGGGAATGTTCCTATGCAATCGGGACGCGACGTTTGGTGGCACAACATCACGGAACGAGAACCAGATCACTTCCCCGCAGTTCCGCTCGAGAGCGAGGATCCGCTATTCATTCTCTATACATCAGGTTCAACGGGAAAGCCAAAGGGGATCAAGCACACCACGGCTGGCTATAACTTGTACGCAAAGCGAACCTTTCAATGGGTGTTTGATCATCGCGACGAAGATATTTTCTGGTGTACTGCGGATTGCGGTTGGATCACTGGTCACAGTTACATCGTGTATGGACCTCTATCTGCAGGCGCCACCCAGGTTCTCTATGAGGGTGCTCCGAATTGGCCGGCAGAA
>JBIJCS010000383.1:0-4955 GCA_044344575.1 Pirellula sp.
AGGTAGGCTGAGAAAAAACGAGGTAATCCCAAGCTACGTCCGGGGCAAAATGGTACGCTGGAGAGCCTTTCTCGTCGAGTTGCACTTGGACATTCCCTGTTGGATGCACCGGATCGATCGAAATCGCGTCAGTGGATTGCTGGTTATCAGTGAGCCAACGCAACGCATCATCACCGAGCGAATCCGTTCCCACCGCACTGACGATCCTTCCATCAGCACCGAGATACGAAGCATGCACCGCAAAGTTCGCTGGCGCTCCCCCAAAAAGTGCTCGGTCTGGGTAAACATCCCAAAGGACTTCTCCGAGACCTACAACAAGTTTTCTGCAATCTTTTGAGGTACTCATAGCCTCGATGGTTTGAATGTTAGGACCGATCCGACTGCCTTGGCTTGGGTTAATTCAAATTGACCCAAGCAATAGCATCTAGAAGTCGCTGAATGTCTTCCAAGGTATTGTAAGCATGAACGGCAATTCGCAAGCTACCGTGCCGAACGCTGAGGATAACGCCACTGTCCATGAGGTTCTTTCTGACGGCATGGGGGTCTTTCCCAGGTAGATCAAACGAGAGAATCCCACTGGCATGACTTTGCAAGTCACGTCGATTCTTTGGGGAATGCCAAGGAATCTTTGCACCGTGTGCAAGCAGGCCTTCCTCCGCATGCGCTACGAGATCCAACACTCTCTGTGCAAAACCACTTCCCTCTCGATGACACCCAAACTGTAAAAGCAACTCCATACTTTGTTGCAAAGCCGCAAATCCAACATGATTCGAAGAGCCTCCCTCGTAACGCGCCGCAGTTGTCTTGAAGGGCTTGTTGTCGACCACAAATTCGTGGCTCGCTTGCAGGGAATTCCAACCTGCAAGTGCCGGCTGTAGCTTGTCCAAATGCTTTTGTCGCATAAACGCAATACCAGCCCCTTCCGGGCCCAGCAACCATTTATGACCGTCCGCCGCGAGATAATCGATCGGGATATCCGAAAGATTGATGGGAAAAACCCCAAGTCCTTGAATGGCATCAAGAAATATCTCTGCCCCCCGTTTTTGAATGCGATCGCATACCTGAGGCAAAGAGATTCGATAGCCCGTTGCATATCCAATCCAACTCAACGCGACTAGTCGAGTCGAGTGATCCATCGCATCAAGAATGCGATCGATACAAAGGGAACCATCAGGATTCGCTTGCACCACACGGACCTCGACTCCACGGTCTCGAAGCACGAGCCATGGAAGCTGATTGCTTGGAAACTCATTCTCCAAAATGACGACGCTATCATGGGGTTTCCATGGATAAGCCAAAGCGATCGTGTGAATTCCAAGCGTGGTATTCGCAACAAGTGCGATTTCTTCGGGAGATGCATGCAACATCGCCGCGGCAGCCTGTCTTGCTCCTTGGGCCGCTGCGGACCATTTCGGCCAATGAAAATCTCCGTCTTCGGCGGCTTGGTCCGCAAAACGTTTCACCGCCTCCGCCCCACTCCTCGGAATGGGCCCAACTGCAGCATGGTCCAAATAAACCCAACGGCCAGCCACAGGCATCTCCTCTCGAAAACTCTCCCACCAACGACTCGACGCAGCGACGACCTCGCCACCTGTGGCGAAGTTAGCAGGGTCATGAGGGCCGGTTTCCATGAAAATGCTCTGACTTTTGGTCGTAATCTAAAAATAAAATGGAGATAAACAACAGTCGCTTGACCGCAATTCCCCTGACGAGCTTCATCAAGCTCCCCATGGAATTCGGCTGAAAATCGGCTTCTCAGTGTTCCGGTTATGACAAAATTTCCCGCAGCACCTTGAGACCTGCGTTAGTTTTCCAAGAAAACAGCCCGTAGTTGTAAGGGATAGATGACAGTCAGAAAACTTCAACTATACTAGCCCGTCGCAAAGGATTGCTGGTTTTTGGATCGGCGGGCTTGGGGGGGATTTTGGATTTTTTACCTCCGACCTGTCTTAGCTCTTCTCCTCATGGTCGCTCGAACTTTTAGAATGACGAAACGATTTCTCAGAGTGTTTGCAGGCGGCCACGTAGAGCAACGAGGTTTTTGATGCCCAGATTGTTGTGTTTATCCGGACTCGTGGTCGCTGGACTGATCCTCCTGCTGTTCCTCGCAGACTTGATCATGACCCTCACCGGAGGCGGTGGCATATTTTCCTATCCAAGCTTGCTCATGGATGCGGTCTTCATCATCTGTGCCGGTATGCTCGGGTATCTGGCTTGGACTTCCTTCAAAGAACTGAAATAGTCTGTTCCTAACTCGACTTCTACGTCTGGAAACCCAATGAAGTTTGACGCTGAGAGTTGGGTGCTCGAACGCAGCACCTTCGCAGACCTGGACTGTATCTTAATTCTCCCACGCACAGCAGATCCAAAATCTCTCGTGGTTTTGTGCCATGGATTCGGGGCACCCGGTACGGACTTGGTCAACCTCGCAGAAGAACTTGTCCCTCTGCTCTCTGGCGAAGCTCCCGAGACAAGCCCCGCTCCAGCCTTCTTGTTTCCGGAAGGACTTGTCGACCTTTCCGACGAGTTTGGAATGGAAGGCCCCCGCGCTTGGTGGCAAATCAACATGGCGAAATTAGCCCAGATGCAATCCGCTGCCAGCTACGATGAACTTCATAACGAAGTCCCGGAAGGAATCGAGACGGCAAGAAGAGCAGTAGAAGAATGTATCTTGGCCTGCATCGAAGCCAAAAACTGGAAAACGATCGATCTGGTCATCGGTGGATTCTCCCAAGGAGCAATGCTGAGCGTCGAACTGGCAATGCGTGCGAGCCGCTTGGCACCCAAAGCATTAATACTCTGGTCCGGTGCTTTGATCTGCCAGGATGTTTGGCGAGAAGCCAACCGCAATAAGCACAAAGCACTCCCTGTATTCCAATCCCATGGATTACAAGACAATATATTGCCCATCAGCACAGGACGTGCCTTGAAGGAATTTCTACATTCCCAAGGATTGCAAATCGATTACGTCGAATTTCATGGCCCACACACCATCGCCTACGAATCCTTGCAAGGATCGGCCACGTTGATAGACAAGGTTTTGAAAGGTTAATGGCTTTTTAGCCATTCACTGCAAGACTCAACGAGGCTATCCACCCGCCAGAACTCTTGCTACCCGAGGAGCGAAGTAGGTCAAAATTGCATCGGCCCCAGCACGTCGAAATGCAATCATGCTCTCCATCATCACCGCTTGCGCATTCAACGCATTCGCACGAGCTGCAAACTCCAACATGGCATACTCACCCGAGACTTGATAAACCGCAATCGGAATCGAAAACGAGTCCTTGAGCCGGCGAACAATATCCAAATAGGGCATTCCCGGCTTTACCATCACCATATCCGCGCCTTCATCAATATCCAACGCAACTTCACGGATCGCCTCATCGGAGTTCGCTGGGTTCATTTGGTACGTCTTCTTCGACGCCCCTCCTAAATTCTTGGCAGATCCAACCGCATCGCGGAACGGACCATAGAACGCGGAGGCATACTTCGCAGCATAACTCATTACAATGACCTGCTGAAACCCCTCTGCATCCAAGGCTTTACGAACTGCACCGATACGCCCGTCCATCATGTCAGAAGGGGCAATGACCGTCGCACCCGCCCGGGCTTGCAGTACCGCTTGTCGGCACAAAACCTCCACCGTCTCGTCGTTGACGATGTAGTTGTCAACCATCAATCCATCGTGACCATGCGAAGTATATGGGTCAAGAGCCACGTCACATACCACCCCAATCCTCTCGCCGCAAGCCTGACGAATAGCCCGAGTGGCAGTGCAAATAAGGTTATCCTCATTCAAAGCCTCTTGACCACCGTCCGTTTTCTTGGACTGTGGAGTCACCGGGAAAATTGCAACCGCTCCAATACCTAGCTCACAAGCCTGCTCGGCAGCTTGCACCGCCCGGTCCACCGTCAAACGCTCTACCCCGGGCATAGATGCTACCGACTCAACTTGGTTCACCCCCTCGATGACAAAAAGAGGCCAAATCAAGTTCGCTGTACTTAACTGGGTTTCCTGAACCATATCCCGAATCCAATCCCACCGACGCAAACGGCGCAATCGGGTCGAAGGAAAAGAACCGAAGTTCGGTAGAGGGTGCGACATAATGGACAATCCTAGTTCAGAACGATTCGTGGTTGCAGTGGAAATGGATACGAACCCGCCCGCAGAATCTACACGGAATTCAACTCCAGGCGATGCCAGCGTAGCAAGATTCCACCTATCAAGCTAAAATTCAAGATCGAGCGGACGAACCTCAAGTTCGTTCCTTCCCCATTTTCCTTTCCTTCCGCCAATTCGTACAGGGATACTCCACTCATGCGTCAGTCTTTTTTGTTTTTACAATCAGCGGTCGCGCTAGCGATTTTGGGTTTCTCCGTCGGGCAACTCTCTGCACAAGAGGCTCCCAAGGTCATCCGGCATGAGCATCCCGATGGATTGCCTGTCCCAAGTGGCGACGGCTGGCAGTCTCTTTTTAACGGCCAAGACCTCTCCGGTTGGCAACAAAAGAACGGCTGGGCTGTCTACAGAATCGATGGAGATAGCATCCATGGCACTACCGCCAATCGTAGCCCGAATTCATTCCTCTGCACCACCAAAGAGTACTCGGACTTTGAATTGCGGTTCGAAGTAAAGGTACACAAAGATCTCAACTCCGGTGTCCAAATTCGATCCAAGAGCCTTCCAGAAAAAGACAACGGAAGAGTACATGGACCGCAAGTGGAAATCGAGGCGGGACCTGGCGAAGCTGGATACGTCTACGGCGAAGCAACTGGACGCAATTGGATCTCTCCAACACAACCCGTCCACTCCATCTTCAAAAATGACGAATGGAACCAATACCATATCCGCGCCAAAGGCAAACAAATACAGACTTGGATCAACGGAAAACTCATCGAAGACATCACAGACCCAATCTCGCACGATAGCGGCTTCATCGGTCTACAAGTGCACG